>CANEVG010000247.1 GCA_947442095.1 Sphingomonadaceae bacterium | reverse complement strand
CTTAGCAGGATGGTCGGTGCCGAGCGGATTATCCATGACGCTATCCGCCAGTTTCTTACCGGGCGCCGCCATGGGGCAGCCGCGGCATTCGGGCTGCTCGATCGAACGGAACGGCGGTTTTCGGGAAGAGTAGCCCCTCTGTCTCGGGCACGAGGAAGGGCTTGCAATGGCTGGCTTCTGCCGCTTTCCTCGGCCGCATTTGCGTGGCATTTCCCGCAAGAAGTGCCGACATTCACGGCTCTACTGGTGGCCCTCGAAACGGGCCGCCCATCCATACGGTGCCGATGATCGTCGGCACTGCCCGGTGGTTTCCGGGAAGACGCAAAATCAGGTGTTGGCGCGTTCCATGATCCAGTCAGCAGTGACCTGAGGTTGGGTGAGCGGAAACATATGTCCGCCGTCGATCATCTTGAGCTCAGCGCCCTTGATCGCGGCAACGGTCGGTAGGCCATGTACTGAGGGATCCAGCAGGAGATCGCCTGCCGCGAACATGATCCCGACCGGAATGGACAGCTCGCCATACCGTGCGGCAATGCCCGCCATCTCGCCTCGCGCCGCCTCGACATCGCCGCAAGCCGCCACGAACGCCTCGGGACGAAGGGTCAGCGCCGCGCCGCCCCGCGTTTCGAAATCGGCAGGAACGGGTTCGGGGCCAAAAACCTGGGCATTCGCCGCATCTGCTCCAAGGCGCCCTGCTGGTGCCGCCAGCGTCCATGCCAGCACTGTGCGGGCAATCGGCGAAGTCAGATCAAGCGCCTTGAATACTTGCGGAACAGCCTCGATGGGCTGGGTGAGCGGTGCGAGGAGTGCAAGGCCGCCAATCTTGCCCGGATGGCCGAGCGCCATCGCCAAGGCAACAGCACCGCCGAGCGAATGGCCAACTACCAACGGACGGTCCAGCCCAAGCTGGTCTATGAGTTCGGCAATCATCGCCGCCTGCGCGGCAAGACCGCAACTGCCGTCACCTTGGTAGGCCGAATATCCCGATCCCGGCCGGTCGACCAAGATAAGCCGATGGTGCGGCGACAGAAGCGCACTCAAGGCATAAGTGAAGTTGCGCAACTGACCGCCAAGGCCGTGGACCAGAACGATCGGCGCTCCTTCACCAATGGCGAGGTAGTGGAGCCGGCCACCTTCCACATCGGCGAATTGCCCGTCGGGCGGCACCAGTTGCTCGGCGCGCTTGCGGTTCCATCCGGTGAATGCAGCCAGCCCCGCGGTTGCGGCAAGTGCGGTGGCGCCGCTACCCATAATGGTCTTGAGAAAACTCGCCATTGCTTCCCCATCCTTCTAATCGCCGGTGGCAAGCTTCATCTCATGCCCATACCATTTCGGCAATTTCAGATCGCCACTCTTTGCGGCATAAACGGACGTTCACGCTGCCGCTGCTGTATGGCTTGAGTTGGCCGACTGCTGCTATACTGCCGGGATTGGGCAGTAGTGGGACGAGGCGGCCGTTCAGGTCCACGGCCATCAACAGACCATACCATTCAGTTTGATAGCGGCGGAGGGCTCGACGTTGGAACCTGCAGCGGCTCGCCGACAGGATCTACACCTTCGTTGATGAAACCTGTGATGATTTCGCCGCCTTTGAAGGTGGCATTGCCGCCCTTAGTCAGGAGACCAGCCAAGCCAAAGCCAAGCACACCCAGAACGACGCCGCCCGTGTTGCTCGCACCTTGGGTTCCTTTGGTTCCAACTAGCCTGACTGAGCCCCATTGGGTCTCGGCGCTGCTCAATCGAAGGCTAATCTGCCCTTTGCCGCCAGCTGCGCTGGTTCCAGATACAGCAATGACTTCAGCGTGAGCTGCCGCGCCGACTGGGATGACAATCACCCCGCCAATCTTAACCGGCGCGTTCACGCGCAGGATTACACTGTCTCCAGCCTTTGCAGTCCGGCTGTTGACCTCCTTGAGTACCATAAGCTCGATCGCTGTGCCTCTGATCCAGCGGGGCGGGGCGTTGGCAGCAGTAACGTCGGCCGGTGCCGGAGACGAAAGACCTGTTTGAGCTTTTGCAGACCCGGTTATGCAAAGCGCCAGCATGGCAACCAAAGAGGTCGTCGTGCGCATTGGCTTGTATCAGTTCGCGGGAGCAGATTGGGGCGATGCGCTGGCTGTGCCTTGAGGCGTAAACTTGATCGCAACGCCGGTTGCATTGGTTTTGCCCCAACTCATGGCGGTGACATGAGCATCACCGTATTGAGCCTTGATGACAGCGTCTGCCCCGAGCTTCTTGGCGCGCTCCCACAATTCCCGATAGATTTTTTCTTGTGACGGCGATTTTGAAAACACCGTGGCCTTGCGCACGCCCGCTTGGACCTCGCCGAGAATGACGTAGGCGCGGTCAGTGATGTCATATGGATAGACGGGCACCCCGAACTCGCGCGTTGCAGCGGCAGCTGCCGGTCCGGCAGGAGCTGTCTCGGCGTAAGCGGGGTAAGTGACCGTAAGGCTCATTGCTACGAAGAAGGCTAGCCGCATTTGCTTAGGTTCCTGTCGTTTCGCCGGGTTCGCGTGCTCACGCTTGCCCTAGTTCCGGTTTGGGGCTGAGCCGTTAGTCTGCGTATCGGCTGTCGGGGCAGCCACTTGAGCGGCCGGCACTGCAACCGGCACTTCAAGCGGTTTGACAGATTGGGCAGCGGCAAAAACCAACGGCACGTCCTCGCCGACGAAACCCTTGATCTGGGTTCCAACAGCGATTTGGGCGCTGGTGCCAGTGGTGAAGAAGCCAACGACTGGCACAAAAGCAACGGCCGCAACGACGCCAGCGGTGCCTGTAACGCCCTTATCGTCAAACGTGCCGTTGAGCCGAATCTGGCGGCCATTCACGCTTACATGGAGGAGGCTTGCGGTCAGGTGGCCGGATTTGCCCCACATTCCCTTGTTTCGGACCTCGGTGATTTCCCCAACGGCTGGCGATCCCACCGGGATCACAACATTGCCGCCCACCGACACGGCTTCCATGACGGACAACTGAAAATGTTGTCCGACACGCAGTTTCTTCCCTTTTGTGGAAAGCGGCTCGCTCAGCTTGAGCTGAACTTCTGTTCCGGTTCGAAGGACATTATCGGCAACCGGCGCGACGGTCATGGCTTGCGCAGGCGCTAGCGAGACCTGGGCCTGCGCACCAGTCGAGAGCAAAAGGGATGCGACGAGTGCGTTCGTCAAAAATTTCATAAATTTGCCCCCGGTGGTTCATTCGTTGTCGAAATGCGCGGCTGCCTGTCAAGCATCGCGAAGTCAAGGATGGTCGCTGCAGACTTGGGGAGAGTTGGGCTCTCCAGTTTGAAGACGTCGATGTCCTACCGGCCGATGACAGAGGCATTCCACTTTTCAAGCAGTTGACCATCCCACCAAATTGGATTGCCGCAATCTATTTACCGCGTCGCCCGGAAACAGGAGAACCCGGGGCTTAAACTTTGCTGCAGTTCGCAAACTATGCATCCACCGAAACGCCCAAACATTCCTCCGGATCACTATTTGGCAGAAGCCGAGTTTACGCTCGACCGACCCGCTCTACAGTAAAGCCACCTCGGCTACCCAGGCGCCAATCTCCACTTCAATCCAGACCGCGCACTTGGGGCCAAGTGACCGCGATTTCGGAAATCGGCCGTCGCTCATCCGCTGATCGATCGCGGACTTTTTCAAGCCCATCCGCCGCATGACCTCCGAAAGTCGAAGGAGGCGCCCCCACGGCGTTGTGTGGCTGTCCGTTGCTTCAACTGGTGTGGGGTGCGCCCCCTTCTCCCCTTTGTAGCGTGGTTCCAAACGCTCGGCATGATGGACAATCGGCATCTGGAAGGCAGGACTGGAGGAACCTCGGTTGCCCTCAGGCGCTGGCCGGGGGGCTGCCCCCGTTGGTCCGGCCAATTGGCTCGCGGCCAGCTGTGATACGAACCTCCAGACGTTGAAGGTGTACAGCAAGCAGGCCGCAGAGATGAATGCCGATCTTCGGAGTATCCAGACTGGCCATGGTGCCCAGATTCGCGTGCCATTCCCGAGCGAGTGACATTCGTCACAATGGTTTCACCAGAACGATGCTAGACAATGTTTGCGACCCGAAGGGCACCATTCCGGTACCCTTGACCTTAACTCCGCCGGGCCCAGGTGGTTCGGCGGGGATTTTTTGGGGTGTGAAAACGCTTTGAATAATGACCCCACCAAAAAATCTCGCAACCTGCTGTATAAATTGGATAACATATCTGTTTAAGGGGGTCAGGTTTCGCGCAAAGAATGACCCCGGCCAAGAGGCTCATAGGCGATCAGAAACAATCGCTTACTCTGTTTTTGAGGGGGGTCGCCGTTGGACGCGTGTTCACACCCCATTGGGCGGAAACCTCCTTCGGCAGGCTGGCGCGGGCCGGCGCGCTGCAGGCGCGCCAACACGGGCCTGATGAAGGCGGCTTGCAGGGCGCAGCCGACCGGCGCAGGGCCTCCCTCGCCGCGGCGGCAGGGCATGATCTGGCTAGGTCGAAAACGAATCAGGAAGGCCAAAGCATTGCCTGCCGGCTGGGCGGTTCTGATCGCGCGTCAGGCGAGCCCGAAATCGCCCGGCCGAAACACGAACCGCTCCTGCGATGGCAGCGCGGCGCGCGCTGACAGACGGCCGTTCTCGAAGCGCAGATGCCACGTCCGGCGGATCGTGGGTTTGAGCGAGGCAAAGGCGGCAGGGTCAAGCAGGACCATGTTGCAGCGGCGCAGCAGGTCCCGCGCCGAAAGCGTCCGTATCAAGGCGATGCCCGCAGCGCGGGCGGCCGATGGAAGGTCTTGGCAGGCCGAGTAGTCGGCCGGGTCGGTCCACCGTGCTTCATGGCTCGCAAACGGTTCGCGTGTCAGATCGAGCACTTGGGCGGTCGCGAGTTTGGCCGTGAAGCTGGTGTGCTCGGTGGTCGTCGCAGGCGGGTCGAAGCCCGGGGAACGCAGATAGAAGCGCAGGCGCCAGAACGCCGTTTCGGCGATGGCGGTTGCCTCGACTTCGCTCGCGTAGAAGATACCCGGCCGCTCGTTTGCCCGCCGGAAGCGGCTGGCACTGCCATGGCCATAGCGGAATGGCGAGGCGAGGAGATAGTCGAGCCCGGCAGCGCTCTTAGGTAGCTGAGGCTTCACCGCCTCGGCAAGGATCTCGAGCCGCTCCCGCGCCTCGCGCGTGTCGGCCAGGCGATCGGTCGAGATGCGGTGCTGCGCCTCAACCACCCGCCACACCTCGCCGCGCCAGGACGAGACTTCAGACGCGAGCGCGGTGGGCGTCCACATAGTCGCAAACGGTGATGAGGCCGCGGATACTGTCGATCAGATCGATCGGACGCGCGGCGAGATCGAGGTTGGGTGTTGCCAGCCATGACTTTGCCGCCTCGTCGTCACTACCAAGCAGCGCATCAAGCCCCCGGAACAGGCGCAGCAGAAACTGCCCCGCCTCGAACGACTTGGACGAAGGATCGAGCAGGGTCGTCCCCGCCTTCAGCCGCGAGGCCGTGGCCTGTGACAAGCCCAGCACTGTGCCGAACTTGGCATTGGACAGGTTCCAGAACTTGGCGATGCGGATGATTGCCGAGCTTAGAACTTCGGCATCGCTGGCAGCAAGGGCGGCTTTGGTAGCCATGGCGCACAACCTTTCGATTGAATGGATATAGCACTATTTCACTCAAATGAACACTCCTGAATTCAGGCCGTCCGTT
>CANEVG010000246.1 GCA_947442095.1 Sphingomonadaceae bacterium | reverse complement strand
TGCCTGCGCTGGACGAGATCTATCCCGACCAAACCGCGCCGGTGGTGGTGGCGAACGCTGACGGGCGTCAGCTGGAAATGATGCGCTGGGGCTGGCCGCCGTTCGGCGAGGTAAAGCGCCCGATCAGCAATGTGCGCAATCTTGCCTCGCCGATGTGGCGCAGCGCCTTGGCCGATCCGGCGCAGCGCTGCCTAGTAGCCGTCACCGCGTTTTCCGAATGGTCCGCCGCACCCGATCCGCACACGGGGCGCAAGCGCAAGCACTGGTTCGATCTGCCGGACCATCCGCTGTTTGCCTTTGCGGGGCTTTGGCGGTCGAGCAATGAGGGGCCGCGCTTCGCCTTCCTGACCTGCGCGCCGAATGTCGTGGTGAGCCGCGTGCATCCCAAGGCAATGCCGGTGATTTTGCGCGCAGGCGAGCCGTGCGAGCGCTGGCTGAGCGCGGACGGCACAGGCGCGGCGGCGATGCAGGTGGCATTGGCGGATGGCCTGATGCGGGAGATTGCAGGCGATGCGGCGGAGGGGGCGCAGGCTAGCTTGTTCTGAGACTGCCCCTTCGTCATTCCCGCGAAGGCGGGAATCCAAGGCAGTTCGGCGCAGTGGCGCACTGGGTCCCCGCCTTCGCGGGGATGACGAGGGGTTGGGAGGCGACCGGCATCGGTTGTTGGATTTGGGCGCGCGGCGCATCGCGCTCAAGGCAGGGAGGCTGATCGCGCCGCCGGTGCGGCGCCTGCAAAGCGCCGCGGGGTGGGCGTTTGGGTGCTGCATCTGTTGCGAGTGGCCGGATAGGACAGCGCCTGACCCGCCGCAGCCTGATGGACCAGACCCGGATATCCGCAGGCGGCTCGCAGACCGGCGGAAGTCCCGGGGCGCTGTGAGCGTGGCTCGGCGCGCCCGTGGGCAGTGGTCCTGTGCTGGCGCAGTAGTTTGCCTGGCCAAGGTCTGGGGAAAATGCCCCGCCTTGAACCCGCAGCCCGCACCGGTCGCGTTGGCCTTTCCGGTTGGGCCAGGCCAAGGGGAGCGAGTGCAAGGCCGGCCAAGCTCGCTTCCGATCTGCGGGGGCAATTAACCTATTTGGTTCGTGTTATCAAGGGCAATCTGCCGAACGAAGCCCTCATCACCGCTTCGGCCAGACCCAGCGTGGCGGATCGTGATCTGCAATGCAGGTCGCGCTCAGCCGCTTCTCCAGTTTGACCTCGCGCACGTCCCAGCTTGAACGCAGGCTCTCGATCAGGCGTTCGCTGTGCGAGACAACGACGATCTGGCAGCCGCGCGAGGCGTGGAGCATTAGCCGCGCCAGCGCATCAAGCAGCGAGGGGTGGAGGCTCGCCTCGGGCTCGTTCAGGATCATGATCTCGGGCTGGCGCGGCGAAAGGAGCGCGGCAGCAAGGAGCAGGTAGCGCAGCGTGCCATCTGAAAGCTCTTTGGCGGATAGCGGGCGCAGCAGACCGGACTGGCGCATCTCGACCACGCCGTAGTCCTCACCGCCGACCGCGACTTCGGAGCCCGGAAAAGCATCGTCGATCGTTTCATCCAGCGCCTCGCGGTCACCAATGGCGATGATCGTAGCGATTGCCGCTGCAAGATCCGAACCGTCGCTGGCCAGCGCGGGCGTATAGGTCATCACTTGCGGACGCCGCGAGGGCGCATCGGCATCTGTGCGCAGATTGTCGTAGAACCGCCAGTTGCGCATCCGCTCGCGCATCAGCAGCAACTCAAGCCCGTCAACCGGATCGGCGCATTGGGTCACCATGCTGTCAAACGGCAGGAGGTTGGTAGGGCTTGAGCGCCATTCGCCAGAATCCGAACGCCGCAGGTTCACCACTTGCCCGCGCCGCTCCGCAAACACGTTCGTGCGGCCGAGCAACTCGCCCGTCCACATCGCCTCAACCTTGATTTCCGGGTCCATCGGAAAAGCCGAGCCACCCTGCGGCAGCCCCAGATCGATCGCGTAACCAAAATCCTCGCTGGAAAAGCCCATGCGCAGACTGATCGGGCCTGAACGCAGCGTTCCCTGAACCGGCATTTCCCCGCGCTGCATCGCCTGACTGAATTTCTCGGGTCCGGCCCAGAGCGTGGAAGGCAGTCCACCTTCAGCTGCGATCGAGCCAATCAGCCGGCCCTGCGCCGCTTCGGACAGCAGGCGGAGCGAGCGATAGATGCTCGATTTGCCGCTACCGTTGGGCCCCGTGATCAGGGTCAGTTGGCCCAGTTCCAGCGTCAGATCGCGTAAGGAGCGGTATCCAGCAATCGCAAGCCGTGTGATCACCCGAATATCCTTTGCAACGGCTTGAGCCTACCCGCCCACCGCCACATTATCTATCAGCCGCGCCTTCCCGATGTGCGCCGCCACCAGCAACCGCGCCGCGCGGCCGTCGTAAGTGGCCACGTCCTCCAGCGTCGCAGCGTCGCGCACGTCGGCGTAGTCGATGGCGCGGAAGCCTGCGGACAGAACTTGTGCCTGGAGGTCTGCCAGCACGCCTGCCACCGGCTCGCCATCCGCGATCCGCGCTGCGCCCTCGCGCATCGCGCGGTTCAGCGCGGGGGCCTGCGCGCGCTCCTCGGGCGTCAGGTACTGGTTGCGGCTGCTCATGGCGAGGCCGTCTGCCTCGCGCACGGTCGGTACGCCGAAGATGGCGGTGGTGTGGGGGTGCGTCAGGTCCAGATCGCGGGCCATGCGGCGGATGATCGCGAGCTGTTGCCAGTCCTTCTCGCCGAACAGCGCCACATCGGGCTGGACCTGGTTGAACAGCTTGCACACCACCGTCGCCACGCCATCGAAATGCCCCGGCCGCGCGGTGCCGCACAGGACGGCATCGAGGCCGGTGACTTGCACAGTGGTGGCGTAGCCTGCCGGATACATGATCTCCGGCGTGGGGGCCCAGAGCAGATCCACTCCTTCGGCTTTCAGCAGCGCGGCATCGGCTTCGAGGCGGCGCGGGTAAGTCGCTAGATCCTCATGCGGGGCGAACTGGCGCGGATTAACGAAGATGGAGACGACGACGCGGGCGGCGCGGCGCTTTGCCTCTTGTACCAGAGTGAGGTGCCCGGCGTGGAGCGCACCCATGGTGGGCACGAGCGCGGTCGTCTGCTCAGCGGGGTTGTCCCCCGATTTGAACGCGGCAAGGGCGCTGCGCAGGGCATCAAGGCCAGAGAGGGTTTGCACGCGCCGCGCCGCTCCTTTAATCGCTTGGACAGGGAACGGTCCTCTAGCCGCGCCTTCGCATTGTGGAAAGGTTATCGCGTGTCCGCGGCTGCTCATCGCATCGTCTTCGCCAACGAGAAGGGCGGCACCGGCAAGTCCACCACCGCGGTGCACGTGGCTATTGCGCTCGCCTATCAGGGCGCGAAAGTCGCCGCGATCGATCTCGACAGCCGCCAGCGCACGATGCACCGCTATCTGGAGAACCGCGCAGAAACCCAGCGGCGGCGGGGAATAACGCTGCCCGGCGCGACCTTCACCGTCTATGAAGGCACCAGCATTGAAGAGCTTGATGCGACGGCCGAACAGCTGGGCGCGGAGCATGACTTCGTGGTGTTCGACACGCCCGGCCGCGACGATCCCCTCGCCCGCCATGTCGCCACGCGGGCTGACACATTGGTCACCCCGCTGAACGACAGCTTCGTCGATTTCGACCTCATCGGGCAAGTGGACGCTGAAACGTTCAAGGTGCGGCGCCTCTCGTTTTATGCCGAGATGATCTGGGAAGCGCGCAAGAAGCGGGCAATGGCCACGATCAGGGATGCCCGCAGGGAGATGGACTGGGTGGTGGTGCGCAACCGCACCGGTTTTACCGAGGCCCGCAACCAGAAGCGCATCGATCAGGCGCTGACCGAGCTTTCCAAGCGGGTCGGCTTTCGCATCGCCAGCGGGCTTTCGGAGCGCGTGATTTACCGCGAACTGTTCCCTAGCGGCCTCACCCTGCTGGACAAGGGGCAGCTGGGCGAGCTGGGCACCAGCCACCTCGTTGCGCGGCAGGAGCTGCGCACGCTTGTCGCAGGGCTCAAGCTGAAGATTCCGGTGCGCGAGCAGTTGGCTATGGAAACCGTGCCGTGATCAAGCTGATCTGGCTGGCCGCGCTCGCCTGCCTGGCGGTAAAGATGCTGGCCGGGCGCTGGCCGTGGGAGCTCTTTATCCCCGATGCGCGCACGGCTGCGGAAAAGCGCGCGCGAGGCCTGCTCGGCCTTGGCGCTGCCGCGGGCCATGACGAGATCATCGATGCGCATCGCCGCCTGATCATTAAGGTGCACCCCGATCGCGGCGGTACGTCCGATCAGGTGCACGAGGCGAACGCCGCACGTGATTTGCTGCTTGCCAGGCTCACGGATTCGCGGCGCTGATGGCATGGCTCCGGCGCCCGCTGTGCGGGCTGTCTGCATGAGCCACCAGTTCCACCCCAGCGTCCTGCGCGAGTACGATATCCGGGGGACTTTCGGCACAACCCTTGGGCCTGCCGATGCCTATGCCTTGGGCCGAAGCTTTGGCACGAGGGTAGCGTCCTCCTGTGGTTCCTGCGTGGCGGTTGGCTATGACGGGCGGCTGAGCTCGCCGGTCCTGGAAGCGGCGCTGGTGGAGGGCCTCTGCGCCAGCGGCATCGATGTGCTGCGGATCGGGATCGGCCCGACGCCGATGCTCTATTTCGCCGAGGCCTCAATAGAGCAGGTGCAAGGCGGCATTCAGATAACCGGCAGCCACAATCCCGCCGATCAGAATGGCTTCAAGATAGTACTTGGGGGGCGTCCGTTCTTCGGCTCGGACATACTCGATCTCGGCCGGCATGCTGCCGCTGGAGACTGGGTTAGTGCGGCAGGCAGCGGGACGGCCAAGTCCGTCAACATCATGGGCGCTTACGTTGATCGGCTCACGCTCGGGCTTGAGGGTATCGAGCCAGCTCTCCTGCACGGGTTGGCAATTGGCTGGGATGCCGGCAATGGTGCAGCGGGTGAGGTTATCGAGCGGCTCGTGGCCCGGTTGCCCGGTAGGCACACCCTCCTGCACACGCGCATCGATGGAACGTTTCCCAATCATCATCCCGATCCCTCTGTCGATTCAAACCTTGCCGATCTCCGCCACGCCGTCGCGCGGGGACGGCTAGACTTCGGACTTGCATTCGATGGGGACGGGGACCGACTAGGGGTTATCGACAGCGCCGGGCGCACGCTGGCGGGCGATCAACTGCTCATGCTGGTTGCCAAGGACGTGCTGAAAAGGCGGCCGGGAGCGACAGTTATCGCGGATATCAAGGCAAGCAGCGCGCTGTTCGAACTGATTTCGGCGCTTGGCGGCGCTCCGGTGATGTGGAAGACCGGGCACAGCCACATCAAATCCAGAATGCAGGCGACTGGGGCGCTGCTCGGCGGAGAATTGACCGGGCACGTGTTCTTTGCGGACGATTACTACGGTTTTGACGATGCGCTCTACGCCGCTGTACGCCTTATGGCCGCGACAGTGCGGCTGGGCCGGTCTGTCACGCAGCTGCGCGATGCAATGCCCGCTATGATCAACACACCCGAACTTCGCTTCCCTGTGTCGGAGACGCGCAAGTTTGCGGTGATCGCGGAAGTCGGCGCGCGGCTAGCGGCAGCGAGCGCTGAGGTCGTCACCATCGATGGCCTGCGCGTGACCACGCCGGAGGGCTGGTGGCTGCTGCGCGCCTCCAACACCGAAGCAATGCTTGTCGCCCGCGCGGAGAGTAGCAGCGAGGGCGGACTTG
>CANEVG010000245.1 GCA_947442095.1 Sphingomonadaceae bacterium | reverse complement strand
TGTTCTCGTTTCTCTACTTGTGGCTGCGCAGCATCGATCACGCGATTGGCGACCACCTGACCGCGCGCGTTTTCAGCTTCGTGCTCGTCCTCTCCGCGCCGGTCGCCTTGCTTACCGGCCGCTGGGCAGACCGGCACGCCCGCCCGCTGCGCCCGCTCATCCTGTGCACCCTGATCGCGCCGCTCGGCCTTGTCGGCATGGCGCTTGCGCAAACACTGCCGTTCGCCTTTGCCGGGTATGCCGTGTTCGGCCTTTCGACTTCGATCTTCCTCGCGCTGCATTCCGCCCAGACCTTGCGCACCCTGCCTTCCAGCAACCGCCGCGGCCGTGATCTGGGGCTATTCAATTTGACCAACACGATGCCATCGCTGGTCATGCCCTGGTTCACGCTGGCACTGGTGCCCACGTTCGGGTTTTCCGGCCTGTTTATCCTCTTCGCCGGGCTCGCCTTGCTGGCTGGGTGGCTGCTCCTGTCATTTGGCCGGGAAAACTGACAGCCCGCTTGATTTTGCCGTTTTCCCATGCGACGAGCCCTATGAGAACGTTCACAGACGACTGGGGAAGAGGTTTCGATGATGGTACGGCGTGTGCTTGTGGCAGCCCTGATGCTGACAGCCGGGAGCGCGTTTGCCGCGCCGGACGCCGAGACCTCGCGCGCGCATCCCGCTCTCTGGCCCGCAGCGCACAGCCCCAAGGCGCTGACCACCCCTGCCACCGAGCGCCGCATTCAGCGCATGATCGCGAAAATGACGCTGGAGCAGAAGATCGGGCAGATGATCCAGGCGGACATCAGCGCGATCACGCCGGCCGATCTGGCGAAATATCCCGTAGGATCCATCCTCGCGGGCGGCAATTCCGGCCCTTATGGCGATGAACGCGGCGATGCGGCCAAATGGGCCAGGATGGTCGGCGAGTTCCGTGCCGCCTCGCACAAAAGCGGTGCGGGCATTGAAATGCTCTTCGGTATCGATGCCGTCCACGGCCATTCCAATCTCCCGGGCGCGACGATCTTCCCGCACAACATCGGCCTTGGCGCTGCGCGCGATCCCGAACTGATCCAGCGCATCGGGGCAGTGACCGCCGCCGAAGTCGCCGCCAGCGGCATCGAATGGACCTTCGCGCCCACGCTCGCCGTGCCGCAAGACTTGCGCTGGGGTCGAAGCTACGAAGGCTATGCCGCCGATCCCGCGCTTGTGGCCCGCTATGGCCGGGCCATGACCATCGGCCTGCAAGGCGCGCTGGTGCCCGGCAAGCCGCTGGGGCCAGACAAGGTCGCCGCCACCGCCAAGCACTATCTTGCCGATGGCGGCACCGATGGCGGCAAGGATCAGGGCGATGCGCTGATTTCCGAACGCGAGCTGATCGCCAGCCATGCGCAGGGCTATCCCGCCGCGATCAATGCCGGTGCATTGACCGTGATGGCCAGTTTCTCCAGCTGGAACGGCACCAAGAACCACGGCAACCGGTCGCTGCTCACCGATGTGCTGAAGGGCCGGATGGGTTTCCAGGGCCTCATCGTGGGCGACTGGAACGGCCACGGCCAGATCCCCGGCTGCACGGTCACCGATTGCACGAAGACCTTCACCGCCGGGCTTGATCTCGCGATGGCGCCCAACAGCTGGAAGGGTCTGTTCGAGGCCACCTTGCGCGATGCCAGGAACGGCACGTTGTCGATGGCCCGCGTGAACGATGCGGTGGCGCGGATCCTGCGCGTCAAGGCCAAGCTCGGCATGCTCGGCGCAAATCCCGTGGTGCGCGGCAACCCTGCGCTGGTCGGCACGCCCTCGCACCTTGCCGTGGCCCGCGAGGCTGCAGCCAAATCACTCGTACTGCTCAAAAACAATGGCGGCGTGCTGCCGCTGCGCGCCGGTGCGAACGTACTGATCACTGGCCCCGGCGCAGAGAGCATGGCGATGCAAGCCGGCGGCTGGACAATCACTTGGCAGGGCACGGATACCACTGCGGCAGACTATCCCGGCGGCCAGACCATCGGCCGCGCGATTGCCGAGGAAGTGACCAAGGCGGGCGGCAAGGCAGCCCTATCGGCAGACGGCACTTTCGCAGCAAAGCCGGACGTCGCGGTCGTCGTCTACGGCGAGCAACCCTATGCCGAATTTCAGGGCGATGCGCCCGATCTTGCGTTCCGGGCCCCGGCGGGCGAGCTGGCCATGCTCCCCAAGCTGAAGACGCAAGGGATCAAGGTCGTCTCGGTGTTCCTTTCGGGTCGTCCAATGTTCATCGGCGCTGCCATGAACGCATCCGACGCGTTCGTCGCGGCCTGGCTGCCCGGCACGCAGGGTCAGGGCGTCGCCGACGTGCTGGTGGCCCGCAGGGATGGCAAGCCCGCACGCGGCTTCACCGGCAAGCTGCCTTTCGCATGGCCCGCCGACGCCGTCTCGCCGGTCAAGGCCCCTTTGTTCCCGGCAGGATATGGACTGGACTATACGCGTACGGCCATTGTCGGTCCGGTCAATGAGGACCCACACGTCGATCTCGTCTCCTCGGCGAGCGAGGACGTTTACCTCACGCTCGGCAAAGTTCCCTCTCCCTGGCACCTCAGTCTCGATCCGGGCATCGCCTCGCACGGTGTCGATCTCGGCGCACAGGAAGATGCGCGACAATTCACATGGAACGCGGACGGCAGCCTTTCAATAGAGGGCAATCCGGTAGACTTGATGCGTCAGGTTAACGGAGGGTTCGCTCTCCTGCTGGATTGGCGGATAGACCGGGCAGTTGCGGGTCCGATCAAGGTGTCGTTCGGCGAGGCAACGCTCGATATTGGAGATCTCGTGCGCACGGCGCCTTCCGGCTCGCCGGTCCAGACGCGTATTCCGCTGACGTGCTTCAAGGATGCCGGCACAAACTTCACAGCTGTCCGTGCCCCCCTGCGTATTGCCGCACCCGCCGGATTTACCGCGACTTTGCGGAACGTGAACATCGAGGGAGTGGGCGTCACCATTGCGTGCAACCCGGCTCAGGAAAAATAGAAAAAGCGAGGGAGAAGAGATGGCGCTTGCACCAAGCCAGCTTGGCGATCGAACCACTGCTGACACCAACGGAACCGCGGTGAATGCGCCCGGCCTTCAGGTGTTCGTCTTTGCGCTGTTCTTCATCTTCGGCGGGATCACCTCGCTGAACGATGTCATCATTCCCAAGCTGAAAGAGCTGTTCACGCTCAATTATGCGCAGGCCATGCTGGTGCAGTCGGCTTTCTTCGCAGCCTATTTCGCGATTTCGATACCCGCCGCAGCGCTGGTCAAGAAGCTTGGCTACATGCGCAGTGCGGCCTTGGGGCTGCTGGCGATGATGGGCGGCTGCCTGCTGTTCGTCCCGGCATCGGCAAGCGCGACTTTCGCCGTATTCCTGATGGCGCTGTTCGTGCTCGCATCGGGGATTACCGTGGTGCAGGTCGTATCCAACCCGTTGATATCACTGCTTGGCCCCGCCGGTACCACGAGCAGCCGCCTGACCTTTGCCCAAGCCTTCAATTCGCTCGGCACCACGATCTTCCCCTATGGCGGTTCGATCGTGATCCTTGGGGGCCTTGCCGACGTTTCCGCCTCGCAACTGTCGGGCGCAGGCCTCGATGCCTACCGGGTCGAAGAAACCCGTGTCGTAGTCATGGCCTATCTTGGCCTTGCGGCAGCCTTGGCAGTGGCGGCCGCAGTGGTCTGGTTCAACCGGAACCGCCTTAAGGGTGAGCGTCACAGCGGCGGTTCGATCATCAGCAGTTTCGACCTGTTGAAGCAGAAGCGCTTCGGCTTCGGATCTGCTTGCATCTTCCTTTATGTCGGCTCTGAAGTTGCGATCGGCTCGTTCATCGTCAACTACCTGATGCAGTCCTCGGTCCTCGGGCTGGACGAGCAATCGGCTGGCAAGCTGATCCCGCTCTACTGGGGCGGAGCGCTGGTCGGGCGCTTCCTCGGATCAGGCCTGCTACGGATATTCAGCCCGGGCCGAGTGCTGACCGCCAATGCCATCGGTGCGACTGCACTCATCATCGTTTCCGCCAATTCGACCGGCGCCGTCTCGGGCTACTCGCTCCTGCTGATCGGCCTAATGAATTCGATCATGTTCCCCACGATCTTCAGCCTTGCTTGCGAAGGTCTGGGGCCGCGCACCGCCGATGGGTCTGGTGTCATATGCATGGCGATCGTAGGCGGCGCGGTCATCCCGCCGCTTACCGGCTCGCTGGCAGATTTCTCGGGCAGTCTCGCCATGGCGCTCACCTTGCCCGCGATATGCTATGCCGTTATCGCCGCGTTCGGGATCTTCGCCTCGAAGCCACAAGGCCTTGACCAGCAGCCGGCACGATCGGAGGGTGAGCTTCCAGAATGACTGCGGCCCAATCGAGCATCCTGTTCTTCTTGCAAATGGCTGCAATTCTGGCGACGTGCCGCGTGGTCGGCTGGCTCGTGGAGCGTTTTCTGGGACAGCCACAGGTCGTGGGCGAGATGATCGCCGGAATCCTCTTGGGACCATCGCTGCTCGGATGGCTCTTGCCCGGCGTCGAAGCCACACTGTTTCCGGCTGAATCGCGCAAGGTGCTCTACGTCGGCGCCCAACTAGGGGTCGGGCTGTACATGTTCATCGTCGGCCTCACCTTTGATCGCACCGAATTCCGCGTTCATGCGCGAAGTTCCGCTGTGATCTCGATCGGCGGGATGATTGCGCCATTTGCCGTCGCGGTGCTGATGATACCGTGGCTGCTATCCCATCCCGGCTTGTTCTCGCCGACGATTTCCTCCGGTCAGGCTGCGCTGTTCCTCGGCTCGGCCATAGCCATCACCGCCTTTCCCATGCTTGCCCGTATCATTCACGAGCGCGGCATAGCGGGTACGCGGCTGGGGTTGCTCTCGCTTTCAGCAGGCGCCATCGGCGATGCCGGCGCCTGGGGCGTGATCGCTCTGGTCCTTGCCAGTCTCGGCGATGGCGCTGGCACCGCGGTTCTCGCCATCGGAGGCGGCCTGGCATTTGCCTTGGTCATGATCTGGCTTGCCCCGGCACATCTCCAGCGGCTTGCCACGCTGGCCCAACGCAATGGCGGGGTCGATGGTGGAGTGATGGCGATCGTGCTGATCCTGTTCCTGCTCAGCGCATGGGCGATGGACGCTGCAGGAATTCATGCGGTTTTCGGCGGCTTCCTGCTGGGCACGGCCATGCCACGTGGCAAATTCGCCGAAGACCTGCGTGCGCGGCTCGAACCGTTCACGGTCGTTTTCCTGCTGCCGATGTTCTTCACTTTCTCAGGCCTCAACACCCAATTGCAGGTGCTCGGCAGCGCGTCGCTCATCACCGTGACGCTGGCCATCGTGGTGGCGTCGATCCTTGCAAAGGGCGGCGCCTGCTATCTCGCCGCTCGTCTGTCCGGACAGGACCACGCCACCGCGATGGGCATCGGCGCATTGATGAACGCACGTGGCCTGATGGAACTCATCATCATCAACATCGGCCTGTCACGCGGGATCATCGGCCCGGAGTTGTTCGCCATTCTGGTGCTGATGGCCGTCCTCACCACGCTCATGGCCACCCCGCTGTTCGAGCTGGTCTATGGCCGCGCGGTAATGGCATCCGGCGAAATCAAGCCCGACTTGAAGTGCGTCAGGAGAAGCTGATGATATCCAGTGGATGAGAGTTCCATCGGGGTAGGTCCTAGCCAGACGCCCCGTAGCGAGTCTTGGGCCTTGAAGGGTAACCGACCGGGCTAAGCGTAGACAGCA
>CANEVG010000244.1 GCA_947442095.1 Sphingomonadaceae bacterium | reverse complement strand
CAGACGTTGGAGATCATCTTTCATGATGCGAGTTAGGGGCGCTCAATAGAGCAGGAACGACCCCCGCGCCTCCACCCACGCCGCCTCGTCCGGCCCCGCCAGCGCGTCCAGATCGGCGGGCGTGCTTGCCGGATTGTCCACCCATTCGCGAAGGCCCGGCCCGCCGTTGATCACGTCGATCGCCAGCTTGTCGTAGACATATTCGTAAGCGAAATCGCGCCACAGCGGATAGTCCGGGTAGAGCCGCCGCACTGCCTTGAAGGCGAGCGCCTGCAGCCGCCACGGCCGGAACGCGTGGTGTTCGTAGAACTGGCCATCGGCATGGATCATCAGCGCGTTGCAAAGCTTTCCGGCATGCTTGTGAAACGTCGGCTCGAACCAGCACTCGCGCAGCGCACAGCCCGCCAGCCACTGCGGCGCGAAGCTCTGCATTTGCGCCAGCACAGCCTTGGCATCCACATCCGGCGCGCCGAACAGCACTTCCAGAGGCCGCGTCGTCCCGCGCCCTTCGGAAAGCGTCGCGCCCTCGATCATCACCGTGCCCGCATAAGCGCGCGCCATATTGAGGCTCGCGGCATTGGGCGAAGGGTTGATCCAGATGCGGTCTTGCGGCCAGCCGTAACCCGGCCCATCCGGCGCCCAGCCCTCCATCGCGATCACGCGGTAGTCCACATCGAGTTTGAAGTGATCGACAAACCAGCGGCCCATCTCGCCCAGCGTCAGCCCGTGCCGCATCGGCATCGGCCCCGCGCCGACAAAGCTTTCCCAGCCGGGCAGCAGAGTGGTGCCTTCCACCGGGCGGCCGGCTGGATTGGGCCTATCCAGCACCCAGACTGCCTTGCCTGCCTCGCTCGCGGCTTCCAGCAGATAGAGCAGCGTCGTCACGAAGGTATAGATCCGGCAGCCCAGATCCTGCAGATCGAAAAGGAACACATCAGCGCTGTCTATCATCCGCGCCGTGGGCCGCCGCACTGCGCCGTAGAGGCTGAACACCGGAATGCCGAGTTCGGGATCAATGAAATCCTCGGTCTCGACCATGTTGTCCTGCTTGTCACCGCGCAGGCCATGCTGCGGGCCGAATGCGGCGCTGAGACTAATGTCAGGGCAGACCGCCAAGGCATCAAGCGAGTGGACGAGACCCTCGGTGACGGAGGCGGGATGGGCGACCAGCGCGATGCGCTTGCCCGCCAGCGGTGCGCGCAAGGCCGGATCGGCGAGCAGGCGGTCGATACCGAATTTCATGGGGCGTTCGGTGCCGCAAGCCGCGCCGCGAAGCAAGCCGGATCGTGGAAATCGGGCTTCTCCTCAGGGTGTGCAATGGCCCAATAGGATTTGGTCCCGCCGGCTTCCCCGATCACGGCGGTAAGGCCATAATCCCACGGCAGCGGCGGCAAAGCGCCTGTCGGAATTGCCGCATCGAAGATCAGCAGCGAGCGCCCCCCGCGCGGCGTACAAACCGGCGCTTGTGGCACCGGACGGTCCGCCATGGCTTCCCGGTATCCGGTAAAGTCATAGGCAGCCCAGCGTTCGGAGGGCGAAAGATTGAACTCGGCATAGCCCGCCGCGCCGGGCGTTTTCACGAACAGCTCGAAACACGTCGCCTGCCACAAGCCATCCGCCCGCGCACGGCCTGCGAAGGGAGGGAGGATGATATCCTGCGCTCCTTCCACCTTCCAGCGCAGCGTGAGCCAGCCCTGATCAAGCGCCAAAATGCACGCCGCCACACGGGTCACGGCCTTCGCCGGATGGGCGGGATGGCAAATGAGGTCGAACGTTTCCAAGCCTCGATCTTTCGTGCTACGCGCGCCGCGTCATGACCCAATACACATCCACTTTGCTCCGCCTGCTTGATGAGCGCGGCTATATTCACCAGCTGACCGACGCGGCTGGGCTCGATGCCCTGGCGAACAAGCAGGTCATACCAGGTTATATCGGCTTCGACGCGACCGCGCCATCGCTCCACGTCGGCAGCCTGGTGCAGATCATGATGCTGCGCCGTCTGCAGCAGGCCGGGCACAAGCCGATCGTGCTGATGGGCGGCGGCACCACCAAAGTCGGTGATCCTTCGGGCAAGGACGAAAGCCGCCGGATGCTGACGAGCGGGGACATCACCGCCAACATCGCCTCGATCCGCACGGTGTTCGAAAAGCTGCTGACCTTCGGTGACGGCCCGACCGATGCCGTGATGGTCGACAACGACGACTGGCTGAGCGCGCTGGGTTACGTCGAATTGCTGCGCACGGTCGGCCCGCATTTCACGATCAACCGCATGATGACCTTCGATTCGGTGAAGCTCAGGCTCGAACGCGAGCAGCCGCTGACGTTCCTCGAATTCAACTACATGATCCTGCAGGCCTACGATTTCCGCGAGTTGGCGATCACCCGCGGCTGCCGGTTGCAGATGGGCGGATCGGACCAGTGGGGCAATATCGTCAACGGTATCGAGCTGACCCGGCGCATGGAGGGGGCCGAAGTGTTCGGCCTCACCACCCCGCTGCTGACAACCGCAGACGGCGCAAAGATGGGAAAGACGGCGGCGGGCGCGGTCTGGCTGAACGATGATGCGCTGCCGGCTTATGATTTCTGGCAATTCTGGCGCAACACGGATGACCGCGATGTCGGCCGCTTCCTGCGCCTGTTCACCGATCTGCCGCTTGATGAGATTGCGCAGCTGGAGGGGCTGACCGGCAGCGAAATCAACGCCGCAAAGGTGGTGCTGGCCAACGAAGTGACCCGGTTGGTGCGCGGGCTGGAAGCGGCGAAGGCAGCCGAGGCCACTGCCACCGCAACCTTTGCTGGCGGCGGCGTTGGGCAGGATCTGCCGGTTATGGAATGCGCCGAGAGCAGCATCCCGATCGTCGACGCCCTGCTCGGCCTTGGATTTGCCGCAAGCCGAGGAGAAGCCAAACGCCTCATTGCGGGCGGCGGCGCACGGGTCGAAGGCGTGGCCGTTGCTGACGAGACATATGTTATTCTTCTGAAAGATAAGGATATTCGGATTTCTTCCGGCAAGAAAAAGCACGGCATTATCCGCGCTTCTTAACGGCAAATGCCTGCGGGCATCCGGCAAGAATGCGGCAAGGCGTTGCCGCCTCTTTACGAAATATCAGCCAATCCCCTTCAAAGGTCGGGACGCTTGACCACCATAAGGAGGGACCATGGCCAGCGGCGCACAGCTATCCGTCACCGATCAGCGGCTTACTAACCGCCATCCGGTAGACCTTCCCCTGATTGGGGAACATCGCCGCCTTGGCGATGTGATGCTCCATGTTATCAATCTTTCGACGACGGGCTTCATGGTGCGAGGCGACGTCGCCTTGCAGCGCGGCGAGCGTATCACCATCCGGCTCAATCATATTGGCTGGATCGAGGCCTTTCTCGTGTGGAGCGATGCCAATCGCTCCGGATTCCAGTTTGAGCGCATCCTGCGGGGCGACGATTTCCTGATGATGGTCAAAACCCTGCAGCCCAACCCCCGGCTGCACCGGGCACGCTGAACAGGCGACGCAAGGGGCGCAAATTCCTGATGCTGCACATTTACGGCGCACACTAGATTTGCTTGGCAAGCGCGTGCCGCGCTGCCATCCCCCGCCGCGTGAGTGAACTGCAAGACGAGCCCCAATCGCCGCTGGCGATCCCGGACTACCGCCGTTTCTGGCTGGCGAGGTTCCTTTCGGTGTTCGCCACCACCGGCATGGTCGTGGTGCTGGGCTACCAGCTCTACGACGTCGCGCGCAGCCAATATGGCATGAGCATCGGTTCAGCGGCATTCCAGCTCGGACTGCTCGGCCTGGCACAGTTTCTCCCCGTGCTGCTGCTCACCCCGGTTGCAGGCCTCATGGCAGACCGCTTCGACAGGCGGAAAGTCAGCGGCTTTGCCATTCTGATCGACCTCGTCGTGGCACTCGTGCTCGCGCTGGCGACCTGGCACGGGCACCTCAATTTGCCGCTCCTGTTCGGGCTTGGCGCGCTCCACGGCACCGCTCGGGTGTTCATCGGTCCGGCCATGTCCTCGATCGCGCCCAACATTGTGCCAGTGCAGCTGTTGCCGCGCGCGGTGGCGATCAATGCGATGGCCTGGCAGACCGGTTCGGTCGGTGGCCCGGCGATCGCGGGCTTGCTCTTCGCATGGGTGCCTGCGCTGCCTTACTGGATGGCGGTGGTCTTGCTGGCGGCGGCGGCGATTTCCGTCTTCGGGATACGTCCCCTGCCCCCGGCGCAGGAAAGCCGCCGCGCGCACCCGTTTTCGCAGATCGTGGGCGGGCTCACGTTCGTGTGGCACGACAGGTTCCTGTTCGGCTGCATCACGCTCGATCTGTTTGCCGTGCTGCTTGGCGGGGCGACCGCGCTGCTGCCGGTCTATGCCCGCGATATCCTGCTGGTGGACGGGCTCCCGGTGGGCGCCAACGGCCTTGGCCTGATGCGCGCTGCACCGGGGGCTGGCGCGGTGCTGGTGGCGCTGCTTTTGGCACGCAAACCCATTGCGAGCGGTGTGGGCGCCAAGATGCTGCTGGCTGTTGCGATCTATGGCGTGGCGACAATCGGCTTTGGTCTGTCGCGCAACTACCTCCTCTCGCTCGGCCTGCTTGCGGCACTGGGCGCGGCAGACATGGTTTCCGTGTTCATCCGCAACACGCTGGTTCAGCTGCACACACCCGATTCCGTGCGCGGCCGGGTTTCGGCGATTTCGGGCCTTGCCATCTCGGCCTCCAACGAGCTGGGCGAGATGCAGTCCGGCCTCGCTGCCGCATTGCTTGGGGCGACTGGCGCGGTTGTGTTTGGCGGCGTGGGTGCCATATTCATTACGGTGCTGTGGGCGGCCTGGTTCCCGGAACTCAGGCGCGTCCAAAGTTTTACCGACGAAAGACTTCACCAGAAGGAGCACGCGACATGAAAGCGGCCAATATCCTCGCCACCATCGGCAACACTCCGCACATTCGCCTCTCCCGCCTGTTTCCCGACCACGAGGTATGGGTGAAGAGCGAACGCGCTAATCCCGGCGGATCGATCAAGGATCGGATCGCGCTGGCCATGATCGAAGATGCAGAAGCTGACGGCAGCCTCAAGCCCGGCGGCATCATCGTGGAGCCGACTTCGGGCAATACCGGCATCGGTCTCGCCATGGTCGCGGCGGTCAAGGGCTACAAGCTCGTCCTCGTCATGCCCGAATCGATGTCGATCGAGCGGCGGCGGCTAATGTTGGCCTATGGCGCCAGCTTCGACCTGACCCCGCGAGAGAAGGGCATGAAGGGCGCAATTGCCCGCGCACTCGAGATCGTCGAGCAGACCCCCGGCGCTTGGATGCCCGCGCAGTTCGACAATCCGGCCAATGTTGCCATTCATGTGCAGACCACGGCAGCGGAGATCCTCGCCGATTTTGCCGATGCGCCGATTGACGCGCTGATCACCGGCGTCGGCACCGGCGGGCACCTGACGGGCTGTGCCGAGAGGCTGAAGGGCCACTGGCCCGCGATGAAGGCCTGGGCGGTCGAGCCGACCTTGTCGCCGGTGATTTCGGGCGGCCAGCCTGCACCGCACCCGATCCAAGGCATCGGTGCGGGGTTCATTCCGGGCAACCTCCACACCAAGTCCATCGACGGCGCGATCCAGGTTGACCCAGCCGACGCAAAGGAATGGGCCCGCCGCGCCGCGCGCGAGGAAGGCATGCTCGTCGGGATCAGCTCGGGCGCGACGCTTGCGGCCATCGCGCAGAAGCTGCCCGATCTGCCCGCAGGCAGCCGCGTG
>CANEVG010000243.1 GCA_947442095.1 Sphingomonadaceae bacterium | reverse complement strand
GTGACTATGTGGAGTGGTGCTCCCAACTGCCCGGATTTGGATGCAGGGTGCGCCAATCCGGCTCGAAGACATTCGTCACCCAGTACCGCATAGGCGGCCGCAACAGCCCAGTGCGAAAAGTCACTATCGGGACGTTTGGGAAACTCACCCGCTGCAGAGCGGCTATGACCATTTCTGGGGCATCCGCAGCGGCGGCGTGGACTACTACACGCACAAGGGCACCGATGGTCAACTCGACCTGTGGGACGGGCCAACCCCGGTGGAAGAGACCGGCTACCTCACCGACATGATCGCCGAGCGCGCGATTGCCGGGATCTCCGCAGCAGCCAAAAGCCCCAAGCCGTGGTTCATGAGCCTGCATTTCACCGCGCCGCACTGGCCGTGGGAAGCGCTGGGAGATGAGGCGGAAGCGCGGCGGCTTGAAGCGGCTGGCCCGGGTGACGCGCTGATGCACTATGACGGCGGAAGCCTGGCGACTTATGCGGCGATGGTGACCCGGCTGGACTATCAGGTCGGCCGCGTGCTCGATGCGCTGGCGGCTTCAGGGCAGGCGAAGAACACCATCGTGGTGTTCACCAGCGACAACGGCGGCGAGCGGTTTTCAGGCACCTGGCCATTTAGCGGACGCAAGACCGAGCTGCTTGAAGGGGGCCTGCGCATCCCGGCCATCGTGTGCTGGCCGGGGGTGACCAAGGCGGGTTCGACCAGTGATGCCCACGTGATCTCGATGGATTGGCTGCCGACGTTTCTGGCTGCGGCGGGCACCGCGCCCGATCGCGCGCGCGCCAGCGACGGTATCGACATTCGCCCTGTCCTGCTTGGCGGCGCGCTGCCAGAACGCATGCTGTTCTGGCGCTACAAGAACCACGGCCAGCAGGCGGCGCGGCGCGGGAAGTGGAAGTACCTCAAGATCAAGGACCAGAGCTACTTGTTCGACCTTGACGCCGATCCGATGGAACGCGCCAATCTGAAGGCGCGCGAGCCAGAGGTGTTCAAGGCGCTTGTGGCGGCATGGGCGGAATGGGACGCGGGGATGCTGCCGCTGGATGCGAAGACCTTCACCCACGGGATCACGGGCAAGAACCTAGCGGATCATTTCGGGTTGGATTGAACGTGCGGAGGTGCGGGCCGCGAGGTGCAGTATAGCGCCGCCGGGCAGGTTTCGAGACCTGCCCGGCGGCGCAACGGGGCCGCAAAAACCTCTCGATCAGATCTTGAACGAGGCTTCGATAAACACCTGACGCCCGCGGTTCTGCGTGACGACTCGGTCATCCCCGGTCGCGGGGAGGAACGGACGTCCACCCGAGGTGTTGACCCAGATCTTGTCCGTGAGGTTGACGCCGACCAGCGACAGCTTGAACTTGTCGTTGACGTGGCCAAGCGAAACGCGCGCGTCGAACGAGGCGTAGCTGGGCTGGATATAATCGGTGAAAAGCTGCGCACCCGCAAAGTAGGAGCTGCTGAAGGCGATGTTGCCGCCCAGCCCCAGCTTCAGGTTGCTGCCTACCGGCATATTGTAGTCGAAGGCCACATTGCCGCTCCACTTTGGCGCGCGGGCAGCGGTGCGCCCCTTGAGATCAACCGCCACCCCGTTGACGAAAGCGCCGGTCAGGAACGTGTCGGTATACTTGGTGTCCAGATAGCCGATTGCGCCGGAGAACCCCAGACCTTGCAGCGGGGTGCGCCACGACCAATCGACTTCCACACCCCGGTTGCGGACTGCGCTGGCGTTGGTGGTCTCGAACTGGATCAGGATCGGATCGAGGTTCTGCACCTGCAGGTTCTTGAACTTGTACTGATAGACCACCGCATTGATGGTGACACTGCGATTGGCAAACTGCCCCTTCATGCCGAGCTCACCGCCCGAAGCCGTCTCGGACGCGAAAATCAGACCGGCGGCAGCGGCTGCGCGCACGGCCGGATCGGAGCTGTTGAGGCCCGCAAGGCTGCCGGTGGGAAGCGCGCTGTTATCAATGCCGCCCGATTTGAAACCGGTCTTGAAAGCGGCATAGAGATTGATGTCTTCCGACGGCTTGTAGCGCAGCACCACCTCGGGCGACCAGTTGTCGTCGGTGAAGCGGATCGGACCCGCGGTGAAGCCGGAACGGATCGAGAAGACCGTGGCCCCCAGCGCCGCGTGGACATAGGGGAAGGCCACCGTCGCCTTCTTCTTCTCATCCGTCCAGCGCACGCCGCCTTCCAATTCGAGCTGATCGGTCAGCTGGTAGGATGCGCTGGCGAAGAGCGATACGGCATTGGCCTTGGTGTTGCGCTCTGCATACCAGTCGAAGGTCGATGAGGTTCCGGGGGTTGGCCCCGGCGAAGGCCCCGCCAGCAGCGCAATGGCCAGCGCATTCTGCGACGTGGATAGCGGAATGTAGCGATCTTCCCAGAAACCGCCGATCTGGAAATTGAACGGACCGCTGAACTTGGTTGAAAGGCGCAGTTCCTGCGTGATCTGCTCCAGCTTGTCCTGGAACGGGGCTGGCAGACCGGCTGGCAAGGTCACCCCGCCGACAATGCGTTTGCCGACATAGTCAAAGTTATCAAGGTGCTCGTTGTTGAGGTTCACGTAGCCGGTGATGCTCGACAGGGTCAGCGTATCGCTCAGCTTGAGATCCATGGCGAGACGCGTGAAGAAGGTCTTGGTCTCGTTGTAGGACCGACCCTTGAAGCGATTGGCCCCGGTCGTGCCGGCGAGCGGCACCAGCAAGGCGGAATGGGAATCGCCGGTGGGATAGAACTTGTCGTTGATGTTGCAGGTCGCGCTTGAGGGGTAGGTGATGAAGCCGCCGAGCAGCGAGACGGTATCGGCAATGCCATTGGCACCGCAATCGACATCGGAGTGCCCGAGCAGGGTGTCGCTGTCGTTGTGGTTATAATTGACCTTCAGATTGGCCGAAAAATTGTTCGACGGCGCATCATATTGCAGCGTGAGGCGCCCAACCGTGTTGCGCATGCCCTTGCCCGATTTCGCGAAGACGGACGGGACGCCGGCATCGAGTTCGACGAACCGGTTGATATCCTGATATTGCCCCGCCACGCGGATGCCGATCGTGTCGGTCAGCGGGCCGGAAACGTAGCCGCCGACCGTGTACCCGCGTTCCTCGAATTCATAGGACGCGGTCCCGCCAGCCTGCCAGGTCTTGGTCGGATTGGCTGAGCGCACCGAGAACACACCGGCCGAAGCGGCGCGGCCAAAATAGAGCGATTGCGGGCCTTTGAGCACTTCGATCTGCTCGACATCGAAGAACGCTGCCTGCACCAGGCGCTGCGTGCTGAGCGTGACCCCGTCGAAGTTGAACGCCACGGCGGAATCGAAGGCCGCCGAGATATTGGTGGAGCCAACGCCGCGCAGGGTGATCTGGCCGCCCGCACCCGATCCGCCAACCTGAACGTTCAGCGCCGGAACGCGGCTGACCACATCGGCCACTTCGTTGACCTGAAAACTCCGCAGCGTTTCGCCGCCCAGCACGGTGACGGCGACCGGCACTTCCTGAAGGGTCTCCGCCTGCTTGCGGGCGGTGACGGTGATGACCGGGGCATTGGTTGCATCGGCGGCTTCATCGGCAGCGGCATTGGCCGGGCCTTGGGCCAATGCAGGGCCGGAGAAACCGCCAAGCGCCACGCCAAAGGCCGAAGCGAGCAAAAGAGCTTTGGGTGATGTGCGTGAAAGACGGACGCAATTGCGCAGCCGGAAAACGGACATGGAGACCTCCCCTACATGCACCAGCTCTTTGGCTAAAAATGAAGCCGGACGGCTGGCTTTCTATGTAGATGAGAGGCTATTTTACCCTATCCAGCGCTTCAACTATCTAAATTGAGGCGGACAATGCTGCATGATAACATGCGGTATAAAATTGATATTACTAGCTTAATTTGAGGAGTTTGAGAATCAACCCTCTAGCCCCGAGGAGAGTGATCCAGCTTAGTACTACAGTTGCATTTTAAGACGTGATTTTCGATGGAAGTGCGCTGCTAGTGCTTGGTGCGCTTGTCGCCATCGTGACCAGAGCCAGATGAATGCGGGTGCGACCGGCACTGCAAGGACGAGTTTTGCGACGAGGCGGCAGATCTCCGGTGTCGTGAGCGGACGCTCGAACACTGGTGTCACACAACTTTCTGGTTCGGACTCGTTTTGTTTCGTTTTTCTTGAGGTTCTTGAGTAAGTTGAGTGTTGATCCAGGCGGCTCGGCGCTGATCGGCAGCAATCTTGGCCAGGAATGCAGCAGCGGCCATGACCAGCGTCATGTGGCGGTGCCAGCCATGCCAGGATCGTGCCTCGCAGTGATCGAGGCCGAGATCGTCCTTTGCGCGCAGGAAGCATTCCTCGATAGTCCAGCGCAAGCCTGCTGCTCCAGCCATTTCGGCAAGTGAGGCCCCTTGGCGGGAGTGGACAAAATAATAAGCAATTTCATCGCTGTTTCGGATGCTGCGGCGGAACAGCAGCCAACGTTCAAAGCCGTCCTGTGTTGTCCAATTGAGCGGCATGCGCGCCCAATGATACAATCGAGGCCCTTTCGCTCCTTCGCCAGCCGACAGGGCTTGCCAGTTCTCGCCAGCCAATTCGCTGGCGAGACACGCAGGGTCGGTCTGGACAAGACCTTCCTCGGTCAGGAAGCGCAGATGCTGATTAGAGCGCACTGCCAACACATAAGGCTGACCGCGCTCTTCGAGCATTCGCCGCAGGGCATAATCCGATCCATAAAGCGAATCCGCCAGAACCCAGGCACACGACAGGCCCGCATCGAGTGCACCCGCAATCATCTCGCGCGCCATGGCGGGTTTGGTGGCGAAGGCCATCTCGTCTGGCACACTCGCTTTGCGACAGCGCTCGCGGTCGTCGGTCCATGCCTTGGGCAGATAGAGCCGTCGGTCGATCAGCGTATGACCATGGCGGCTGGCGTAGCCTAGAAACACGCCAACCTGGCAATTCTCGATACGCCCCGCCGTGCCCGAGTATTGCCGTGACACCCCGACCGAGTGCCTTCCTTTCTTGAGAAAACCCGTCTCATCCACAACGAGTACGCCGCCAGCGTCACCCAACGCAGCTATCGCGAAATCACGCACGCGTTCAAGCAGCGCGTCTGCTGACCAACTGCTCCGCCCTAGCAACGATTGCATGCGGTAGGGCCGTTCAAGACCTGCCTCTTCCGCCAGCATCCAGCCCGTCTTTCGCTCCGCACCAGAAAGTAGGCCCTTGATGAACTGTCCTGCCGATGTGCGCGTTTCCAGCCGACCCAGCGCAGGGCCAATCTGCGCCTGCAAACCGTCAAGTGCGTCCTTCCATTCAACAACCGTACCTGCCCAATCCCCGACCAGCATGATCTCAACCTCCGCCATTCGCCGCAGAGTGAATCAGATTTTCAAATCATATGCAACTGTAGTACTAGGCTCAGGACCCATTAGATTGCTTGCGAACGGCTCGACCGGTTGGCTCAATGGCGGCGCGAGGAGACGCTGCCATGAGTGACCTGATTTGGTTGTCGGAGGCGCAGATGCGCCGGATCGAGCCCCACTTTCCGCTAACGCATGGGGTACCCCGGGTCGATGACCGCCAGTTTATCAGCGGCATCATCGTGGTGATCCGTAATGGCCTGGGGTGGCGCGATGCGCCTTCGCAGTACGGGCCGCCGAAGACAATCTACAACCGGCTCATCCGCTGGAGCCACCTGGGCGTGTTCAACAGGATTTTCGCGGCACTGTCCGCCAAGAGTGGCAACCCGGATCTGTTGATGATCGATGCCACCGATCTC
>CANEVG010000242.1 GCA_947442095.1 Sphingomonadaceae bacterium | reverse complement strand
CTTCGGGCGCATGATGGCGCGTGTGGCGGGCTGGCTTGGTCTTTCCTCGCTGCGCGCGGCGCGGCGCAACTTGCGCGAGGCTCGGGCCCTGCGCCTTGAAGTGCGCGATGGCCTTGCTGCCAATCGCCGCGCCTTGCGCGAGCTGTCCGGCAAGCTCGATCGACGTTTGCAGCGCATGGCCGTGGCATCTGCTCACAGCCGCGACGCGATTGCCCGGCTCGATGCGCGCGCGCAGCACCATCAAGCCGCTATCGACACGTTGACAGATGCGCTTGCGCCTCTGACCGATGCCCGCGCTGATGCAGATGCCGGCGCATGGGGCGATGCGCGCACCGAGATGGAGCGCCTGCGCCGCCGCCTCGACAGCCGTTTCGAGGAAGGCTCGGTCAAAGCCGCAAGCCCGGCGCCGGATGCCGATATGCCCACCAGCCAACGCGGAGCGATATGATGGCCCTGCTTTTCAAACCTTTCCGCCGCAAGCCCGCGTTCGCGCGTGCCGATGTTCGCCACGCTTGCCAGATCGATGGGGAGATCGTTCTCACCGAAAAAATGGCAAGCTACGAGGGACGGCTGGTCAACCTTTCACTTGGCGGCGCGATGTTCCGGCCGCGGCTGGCGTATCTGATGAACCGCCGCGGCGTTGCCGTGCACGTCCAGGCCTGCGGCCTTACCCTTGTCGGCGAAATCGTCGCGACCACGCCGCTGGGTTTCGGGATCCGCTTTGAAAAGCCGCTGAGCGATGACGCACTGGCGCATCTTCTAGCCCACAGCATGGCGGCTGCAGCCGCTGCCTAAGACTTTGAAACAGACACCCTAGGGTTTTCCCCGAGGGACTCCCTACCCGTCGGTTAACCATCTTGGTCACAAACCGGAGCTGGGATCCAAGATCGTTTTAAGGGGGCCCATTTGCCGTATTTCCTTGCCCACATGCCGATCGCAGCGCTTGCCACAAGTCTGGCAGCCGGCATTGTCATGCCGGCAACCATCCTGCCGGTGCGTGCCGCCGAAGCGGAGCCCATGGCCTATGTGCTCGATGGGCTCGATGGGCCTGACTTTGTCACCGCACCAGGCCCGGCTGGACCGCAATTCGTAGCCGCTCGGCTGGCTCCGGCATCGCCGGGAGACGCCGAACCTGCAGCAAGCGTTGCGGTTCCTGCAATGCCGGCTGCGCTGGATGCAGCCTTGCCCAAGGCAGCGCCGGTGCAGTATGCGTTTAATGAGCCGCTGGCACAGCCCTTTTTCGACGCTCAATTTCCACCGTCGGTGTTTTTTGCCCGGGCATCACTGGTGCAGCCGGTCGTTCCGCTGCTGGCCGCTACCAGGGCCGTGTTTGCGCCTGTCCTCCCGCTCGCAATTCCGCAGCCACAGCTGCAGCCACAGCTGCAGCCACAGGCCCTGTCTGAGCCCAAGTCTCAGGCCGAGGCCACTGCATTTGCATCTTCGATTGGTGATCTGACGGCCCCTGAGCCCACTGAAATGGCGGCGATACCGCGTGATGCCAATGGCGAGCTTCTGCCTCTGGAGTCCGCGCAGCCCCCGCAGCTTGGCGCGGCGCTTCCCAAGCCTGCCGCCATTCAGCCCCCAGCCGTTCAGCCCCCAGCCGTTCAGCCCCCAGCCGTTCAGCCCCCAGCCTTTCAGTCCGCAGCCGTTCAGAGCGCTGGCGCGCCTTCACCCAAGGCGCAGGCTGCGGTTCTTTCACGCCTCGACGGGCCGGGGCCGCTGCCTGCACCGCGGCCGCTTACGGTCCTGCTTGCTGCCGCAGATGTGCCCCCCTCAACTGGCACTCCAGCTGCGACCGGTGCGGTGTATGGACCAACAACTGATCCCGAAGCTGCGCCGGTTTCCGATGCTGTCTCTGGTCCCGCCATCTCTGGCCTCATCGATGCCGATCCCGATCCCGATCCGGCTCCCTCGTCAGCGGCCGCGCCGGCTCCCGTCCTGCCGGGCGAAACAGAGTCGCTCACAGATGCGATCATCGCCTCACTCAAGGGCAATCCGGAAATCCAGATTGCCCTCGCGCAGCAGGACGATGCCAAATATGGCGTGAGGGAGGCTCAGGCCGGTTATCTTCCCAAAGTCGACCTCACTGGCGGCTGGGGGCGCGAACTTGCCCGCACCGTGCCGCAGGATCCCACGCAGCGCTTCCGCACTGAGGCCACGATCTCGCTCAACCAGAACTTGTGGGATTTTGGCGTAACGATCAACGATATCAAGCGCGCCCGCGCGACCTACCGGGCGGCCCAGTGGGGCACGCGCGAGAAGATCGAGGCGATTTCCTACGAGATCGCCAATGCCTATCTGGGCGTGCTCCTCCAGCAGAAGCTGGTCAAACTGGCCGAGGACGAAATCGCTTCGATCAAGAAGATCCTGCGCATTATCACCGTGCAGAAGGACCTCGGGCTTACCACCCCGGCCGATGTCGAGCGGGCGCAGACCCGGCTCGAGAATGTCCGCTCGCAGCTGCTCGACCGCACCAGCGCGCTGGAACAGGCCCGCAATGCCTACAAGCGGCTCACCAATCACATGCCGCTGACAGCGGCTGATGTGCCGGCAGCCGGGCAGGCCCTGCCCGAAAGCGCGGAAGCGGCGGTCGATCTCATCGACGTGCGCAGCCCGCGCCTCGCGCAGGCGGTCGAGGATCGCCGCTCGCTCGACAAGCAGTATGACAGCCAGGCGGATACCACGCTGCCGCGCTTCGGCCTGACCGTTGCCAGCGATTACCGGCGCGATGTGCTCGGCGCCACGGGCCGCGCCTTCGATGCGCGGGCCATGCTCACGTTCTCTTACCAGATCTACAACGGCGGTGCGACGACGGCGATCAAGCGCCGCATCGGCGCGCGGCTGCGCCAGGCCGACTACGAGCTCGATCGCCGCCGCCGCGAGGTGGAGCAGGATATCCGCATCGACTATGCCGGGCTTGGCGCGGCCAAGGAAAAAATCGCCACGATCGAGGACGAAATCACATCGGCCACGCGCGTTGCCGATCTCTACAAGCAGCAGTTCAGGGGCGGCAGGCGCACGGTGTTCGATCTGCTGGATAGTCAACAGCTGCTGTTTGGCGCGCGCGCCAAGCAGATTGCCAACCAACTGGCGCTTCGCGCGGCGGAATACCGCGTGCTGCAGAAACTGGGCGGGCTGTTCGATCTGGTCAGTGGCGGTCAGCCGCTGCCGGCTCTCGCAGTGCCGGCCCCCGGCAGCGATGACTGAATTTCAGCCGCAAAGCCCCGTTCCCAAAGGACGTTGCCGCACCGGCCATACGCCGGTCCTGAACGGCAACATACGTAAAGTTCCTGAGGTCCGCTCAGCCAAGCTCTAATCAGTCACAGGTAAAATCGGGCGTCCAGCATTCGAGGTGGTATGGTCAAGATCGTTCGCGCAAAGTCGGGTGCAAAGTCTGGCAAGGCCGGCAAGACGCGCGGCGCCAAACTTGCGGCCGAAGCCGATGCGGGTCTTGGTCCGGATAGCGGACCCGGGAAAGCCGGAGCTGCCGCCAAGCCGAGTGCGGCCGTAGCGGTCGTTAATCTCGATGCCGACGGCAAGGCCAACCTTGGCATCGCCTACAAGCCCTTCAAGGTGGAAATCGCCGACGTCGACGTCGTGATGGTGTTTGCCGACGGGTCGCGGATCATCATTCCCGGCATGGCGCTGGCCGCATTCTCGGGCCGCAAGCCGATCCTTCTGTTCACCGACAAGGAGTTCAGCGCGGATCAGACCGTGGGCATGGTGGGCGAGATTGCATCGCTCGATTCCTCGCTCCAGCTCAACCTGAGCAGCGCTGACGCCACGAAGCAGAGCGACGAAGCGAAGCAGGGCGCAGGCGTGCAGCCTGAAGATTCGGCGCAGGCGCAGGCCGCGGCGGCCGCCAAGGAAGAGAACGAGCACAAGTCCGATGCCGAAGGCAAGGCGCTCACCGAGAAGATCAGCAATACCCCTCCGCAGTCTTCTGCACCGCCGGGCGTGATGTCGCCGCGTGCGGCGGAAGTTGCGCCCGATGACGCGATCGGACCGTCAGGCATCGGCAAGCTCGTGCCCAAGTTGACCTTCGAGCTCTTCAATGCGGAAGGCGTCACGCGCAGCACCGAGAACGGCGAGACCGTGATCACGGGCAGCACTGGCGGCCCGGATTCGTCGAAGAACGCAAGCTTCGCGGCCCAGTCAGCGCCTGAAAGCATCGAAGGCACTTCGGGCGATGACGTGATCTTTGCCGATGATCCCGCCAAGGCACCGCAAGGCACCAGCCTGCGCGTTCTCGATGTCGTAGCCGAAGTTCCGGCGGCCAACCTTCAGTTGCTTGAGATCCTGGTTCCCTCGCTTCCGGCGGGCTATTCGATCGTCAACGGCACGCTCACCGACAAGGGCTGGCTGGTTTCGATCGATCAGGGCAGCATCGAGAAGCTGACCACCACCAAAGATGAGGCAGGCCTGCCGGTGCCTGTCCCGGCCAGCCAATCGCATTTCAAGTTTGAGCTGGAACTCACCTACAAGGTTCCGTCCAGTGCCGCCGAGGCCGCTGGTAGTGGGTTCCTCGACGAATTCTTTCTGCCGGTGCTGCTCGGGCTATCCTCCGATGGCAAGACTTCGACTTTCGCGGTTTCGGTCTCGACCTATTTCGGCGTCAAGCAGGTGACCGACGAAGCCGGGACGAAAGTGACCGATCCCGTGAACGGCGATCCGATCTACGTGTTGTTTGCCAATCCGCCGGGTACGAAAATCGCAGCTGCTGACGGCGATGACCGGATCAACGCAGGTGCTGGCGCAGACGCGATCGATGGCGGCAGCGGCAACGATGTGGTTGACTACCGCCTCTCCGGCGAAAGCGTGACCGCCGATCTTGGCACGGGCAAGGGCACTGGCGGGTTTGCCCAGGGCGACACCTATACCAATGTCGAAGGGCTGATTGGTTCCGATTTCGCCGACCGCCTGACGGGCGACGCGAACGCCAACAGCTTTGTCGGCGGCAAGGGCGCCGACACGATCGATGGCGGCGACGGCATCGATACGGCCGATTACAGCAAGGCGCTGGACGGCGCGCCCGAGGGCACCGCCGGCATCGAGGTCTATCTCGATGGCCGCGCTGCACGCGGGGGTGAGGCCGAGGGCGACACGCTCGCCAATATCGAACGGGTCATCACCACCGCGCGCAATGATACGATCCACGGCGGCAATGCCGCCGAATCGATCGAAGCGGGCGCGGGCGATGATCGTCTGCTTGGCAGCGCCGGGGCCGACAGGCTGGACGGCGGCAGCGGCACGGACACGCTGGACTACAGCGGTTCGGCCAGCGGCGTCGAAGCGCGACTGGACGGCGCGGCGGGCAGGGGCGGCGATGCAGAAGGCGATACGGCCATTGGCATCGAGAACCTCATCGGCTCGGCGTTTGACGACATCCTGACCGGCGACGGCGCGGACAACCGCATCGTCGGCGGCGCTGGCGCAGACCGGGTCGATGGCGCGGGCGGCACCGATACGGTCGATTTCAGCGCCAGCGAAACCGGCGTCGAGATCTATCTCGATGGCCGCACCAGCCGCGGCGGAGACGCCGAAGGCGATACCTATGCCAATATCGAAGTGCTCGTCGGCAGTGCCAATGCCGACAGGCTTGTCGGCGGGCGCGGGGATGAGACGATCACGGGCGGCGCGGGCGAAGATGTGCTGGAAGGCGGCGCCGGGGCCGATACGCTTGATGGCGGTGCCGGTTTCGACATCGCGAGCTATTCCGGGTCACGCGATGGCGTGCAAGTGGCGCTCGATGGGTCGCTGCGCGATGGCGGCGATGCGGTTGGGGATCGGTT
>CANEVG010000241.1 GCA_947442095.1 Sphingomonadaceae bacterium | reverse complement strand
GCCGTGGTGGGCGCGCTGACGGGATACGAACTTGGGAAGTTCGAGCAGGCGCGCAGCGAGTACTACATCTACGATCTGGGGGTTTCAGAGGCGATGCGGCGTCGGGGCGTTGCCATGTGCCTGATCGCGGCACTTTGCGCGATAGCCGGTGCGGGTGGCGGCTACGTCGTGTTTGTTCAGGCAGACTACGAAGACCCGCCTGCCATCGCTCTCTACGAGAAGCTTGGGCGGCGGGAGGAGGTGCTCCACTGCGATATCCCGGTTACTCCGCCGCCTCGGTGAGGTCTTCGCGCTCCGCCGCCTGCCGGTTCCACATTTCAGCATAGAGCCAGTCGCGCTTGAGCAATTCAAGATGTCCGCCGCTTTCGGCTAGGCGGCCCTGATCGAGCACGAGGATGCGGTCCGAATCGGCGATCGTTGAAAGCCGGTGCGCGATCGAGATTGTGGTGCGCTGAGCGGCGACACCCCGCATGGTCGAGAGGATGTCCTGCTCGGTGCGGGTGTCGAGCGCGCTGGTGGCTTCGTCGAACAGCACGATCGGCGGGTTCTTCACCAAGGTGCGCGCAATCGCGACGCGCTGTTTCTCGCCGCCGGAAAGCTTGAGCCCGCGTTCGCCCACTTCGGTTTCAAGGCCCTTGGGCAGGCGCGAGAGCAAATCGGTGATTGCTGCGCCGCGTACGGCCTTTGCCACATCCTCGTCCGTCGCGCCTTCGCGGCCATAGGCGATGTTGTAGCCGATGGTATCGTTGAACAGCACCGAATCCTGCGGGACGATGCCGAGCGCTGCGCGCAAAGAGGCCTGCGTGACATGCGCGATATCTTGCCCGTCTATCAGGATGCGCCCGGACCACGGATCGTAGAAGCGGAACAGCAGCCGGGCGATGGTCGATTTGCCTGCGCCCGAGGGGCCGACAATGGCGACCCGGCTTCCTGCCTCGACCTCGAACGAGAGGCCGTGGAGGATTGTGCGGTCCTTGTCATAGCCGAACAGCACGTTGTCGAACACCACGCTGGGCCGCGCAATCACGAGCGCTGGCGCGCCAGGCAAATCGGCGACTTCGACTTCGGTATCGATCAGGCGGAACATCTCCGCCATGTCGATCAGGCCCTGCCGGATTGTGCGGTAGACCATGCCGAGCATGTCGAGCGGGCGGAACAGCTGGGTTAGGTAGGTCTGCACGAAGACCAACTGGCCGGCGGTGTAGAAGCCCTTTGACCAGCCCCATGCGGTGTAGGCTAGCGCACCGGCCATCAGCAGATTGACGGCCAGGGCCTGCGCAATGTTGAGCAGGCCAAGGCTGTTTTCGCTGGTCACTGCGGCATCGGCATAGGCGCGGGTGGCCTGTGCGTAACGTTCCTGTTCGCGTGCTTCGGCGCCGAAATACTTCACCGTCTCGTAGTTCAGCAGTGAATCGACTGCGCGGGAAAGCGCCTGCCCATCCAGCCGGTTCATCCGTTCGCGCAGCGCGCTACGCCATTCGGTGATTGTGCGAGTAACCCAGATATAGGCAACCACCGCGACCGCGGTGGCGGCAACCAGCCCCCAGCCGAAGGTGAAGTAGAAGATCACCGCGACGATCACGAGCTGCAGGATCGTGGGCGCAATGTTGAACAGCATGAAATAGAGCATCGTGTCGATGCTCTTGGTGCCGCGCTCGATGACCTTGGTAACTTCGCCCGTCCGCCGCGCGAGGTGGAAACGCATCGATAGGCGGTGAAGGCGCTCGAACACGTTTTCGGCGAGCGCGCGGGTGGCGTCCTGCCCGACCCGCTCAAACACGATGTTACGCAAGTTATCGAACACCACGCCAAGGAATCGCCCTGCGGCATAGCCAAGTACGGTGAGCATGACGAACGTGGGCCATTGGCCGCCAAGGCTGGCCGCCGCGCCGGTACTCATTGCGTCCACCGCCCACTGGAGCAGATAGGGCAGCGCGAGCTGGGTGCCAATGGAGAGCAGGATCAGCACGCTGGCGATCACGATCCGCCGGCGCAGGGCGGGGTTATCGCGCGGCCAAAGATAAGGCAGGAAGCGTTTTAGCGTCAGCCACCCGTCGTGGCGGGCATTGGGATCGTTTGTAACGGTATCTGGCGGCATTCCCCCCAGATAGGGTTTTTGCGCGGTTTCGCTAGTGGTCGTTTGCCTGCGGGCTGGCGTCGCAAACTAAGGCTCAGAACACCGACGGCAGCGAAGTGCCCATTGGCATGTCGAACAGGATGCGCTTGGTCGAGAAATCGATGGCTACCCGGTGGAACAGCCTAAGCTGGTTCATTCCCATCAGCATGGCCGGGCGCTTGTCGAGCCCCAGTTTTGCAAAAGCGGGGGTATCGGCGAAGACCAGCGTCGCGTTGGTCATGGTCATTGAGCCCAGCTTGAGCTCGCGGGCGAGGCTGATATCGGCGGTGATCGTCTGGCCCGTGACCGACTGGAGCCTGGTGGTTTCGCTTTTGCGCCGCCGGGCGAGGGCACGTTGCAGCGCGCGGTTGCCAATCGAGGTGTCGGAGCCGGTGTCGATGACGATATCGGTGCGCACCCCGTCGATTATCGCGTTGGTCATGATCAACTGGCCCGAGCGGCGGCGGGCCTGCACGACAATGTCGAAGCCGCGATTGCCGCCGAGCGTCGCCGCATCGCCGATCAGCATGCGCTTCTTGTCAAAATCGAGCAGGACGCGCTGCTCCTGCAGGCTGTCGAGCCCGATGATGCCGTCGGCGCCGATGTTGGGGCCTTCTAGCAGAGGCGCGGTGAGGCCATAGAAACTGCGGCGGCCTAGGTTGATCTCGTCGACTTCGACCAGATCGACAGCCTGCGTGCCGGCAATGCCAATGAGCATGCCCTGGCCCGAGGTGGGAAGCTGGAGCTTCTGAGCAACATCGCGGGCAAGCACCGTGCGTTCCGAGCCGGTGTCGACAAGGAAATTGAACGGCCCGGCAGTTCCCCCCTTATGGCCTATCCGCACCGGGACGGTCATCCGATCGAACATGTCGGTGGTGGTGCGGACGATATCAACAGGCGCTGCCGGATCCGCCAAGGCCGGTGGATTGGCAGGTACCGCGGTGGCCTGTGCAGCCACCGCGATCGCTAGCGGCAGCAGCGGGCCAACCGCGATAAGGGCTCTAAGGGCCATGGCATCATTCTCCTGCCTCAGCGTTACGCCTTTCGCAGGGTGATGCCTATCATCCTTTAGAGCGCAGACCGCGCGGGCTTGCGCTTGCGCAGGGTCGCCGTGATCTCTTCCAGCATGCCGATGATTTCGGCAAACAGCGGATGCCCTACCAGGCGAAGCGTGATGAGCCAAACGATGCCACCCACGCCTGCCATGCTAAGTATCTGCAGGGGGCCAGCTTCGGTGGCCGGGTTCCACAGCGCGTAGCTCACTAGCACCGGTCCGACTGCAGCGCCGGTGGCGATCAGGCTGCGCAGGTAAATGCTCGCAAGAGCGCGCCAGCTAAAGCCCAGGATTCGCTGCAGCATCGGCGCGTAGATCAGCATGAACAGCAGCCCGTGCGCAAACCGCGAGATCGCCACCCATAGCAGACCGAACGGCGCGGAGAGCGCGAGCAGCAGCACCGACGTCACCGTTTCAACGACCGTGCGGCGGATCAGATCTTTCATCTGGCCGAGCAGAACCGGCAGATCGGCATTGAGCGGTAGAGCGACATAGCAGAGCTGCGATAGCGCGATCCAAACAAGCAGCGGGGCCGCTTCTGCCCAAAGCGGGCCATAGATCAGATTGATGATCGGCTGCGCGAGCACGGCAATGCCCGCCATCGCCGGCCAGGTGACACCTGTGTAGGCGGCGACCACGCGCAGGTAGGGCGGGCCGAGCGGCTCGCCATTATCGCGCACGCGGCGGAAGGCGGGATAGAACACGCCAGTCACGGCGCCTGCAACAAGCAGACGCAGTTGCAGCGCAAGGCCCGATGCGCGCGTAAACAGGCCGACGGCCGCCTCGTTGATCAGGCGGCCGATGACCAGCTCCGGCGCGCGGCCGGTGATCGAATAGGCTGTCGCCAGAACGCTGTTGGTGCCGCCCAGCCGCAGGATCGGCTCGGCGCCCTTCAGCCGCAGCGGCCATGGCAGCATAAGGCCCGCGCGCCACTGGCTGATCACCAAACGTGCGCCCTGCTGGGCAAAGGCTCCCCACGCGAGCGCCAGGCCGCCGTAGCCCATCACCGCCAGCGTGATCGCGGTAGCGGCATTGGCCACAGAGGAGCCTACTTCGATCATGGTGTTCGACTTGTAGTCCATCCGCCGTTGGCAGGTTGCCTGCGGCACGATCGCCAGCGGCACCATGAGATAGGAGCACGCGATAATCAACGCGAGCTCCTGGAGCTGCGGATTGTTATAGAAAACGGCAATTGGGCCAGACGCAAGAATCGCCAGCAGCGCGATGCCCAAAGCGAAGATGACAGAGATGGTGAAAGCAGTGTGGAGCTTTTCGGGCGTCAGGTCGCGTTCGCCGTTGATGTAACGATTGACGCCGAAGTCCTGCAGGAACGCCACGAGCGTGACCACCGCAAAGGCAATCGAGAACAGGCCAAGTTCGGCAGGGGTGATAAACCACCGCGCCAGAATCACGCTCGCGGCAAACTGGATCGCGAATGAGGCGTACTGAGAAACCAGCGCCCATGCGGCTGCGGTGCGCACGGACATGGTTGGCTGGGACTCGGCTGGAGGAACTTCGGCCATGGGAGGCTGGGCCGGCCTTTCGCCCGGGGACCTTGGCTCTGTCACGACGCGTCCCTCATGGATTGCAAGGCCAAGGAGGCGGTGGTGACCCTGCGGACGGTGCGCTGCTCCTGCATACTGTCTTGGACAAAAGACATCAGCTCCGCCCGCTCTGCTGCAGCCAGGAGGCGTTTTCTACATACGCCTTGGTGCCTTGCTGAAGTGCCGGCCTCGGATGCGGGATGGGAATCGATGATCATCAGGCCGCAGATGTAGCCGCTCTGCGCTTAAGGCTTTGCTTATGGAGCCGAGTCGGAAGTGATTCTGGCGATTCTACTCATACCTTCAGGGTGAAGACGGGACGGAGCACTCTGCGCAACATTCGCAAAGCGCAGCGATTCCGGGCGCTTTCTGGAAAGTTTCAGAAAAAATGCAAAATCCCGTTGACGGGCAGGACCCCCCCCCATATAGGCCCGTTCACCGGCAGGGAGCGGGCGACTTAGTCCTCCCCCACACCGGTCGCCAACATAGTCGGACGCCAAGTCCCCCGGTAGCAAAATCGGGGAGCATTAGGTGTCCGCCAAATTTTTGTCGGTGGGTTCTTTGACATTGTAGGTTTAGATGAAGGGACATGTGGGCGACGGCGCCCGGTGTCGAGGGTCTTTGGGCCTCGAGCACCGGTAACCAAGTCGATGCCATAACATGTCCTAACGTAACCATACGTTTGACAAGTGCAGGTATCGGCTCCCGAAGTTAGGTGTCGTGCGGTCTGCGGGTTTACCCGTGCCACATGATATTTTGACAAAACTTGAGAGTTTGATCCTGGCTCAGAACGAACGCTGGCGGCATGCCTAACACATGCAAGTCGAACGAGACCTTCGGGTCTAGTGGCGCACGGGTGCGTAACGCGTGGGAATCTGCCCTTTGCTTCGGAATAACAGTTAGAAATGACTGCTAATACCGGATGATGTCTTCGGACCAAAGATTTATCGGCAAAGGATGAGCCCGCGTAGGATTAGGTAGTTGGTGGGGTAAAGGCCTACCAAGCCGACGATCCTTAGCTGGTCTGAGAGGATGATCAGCCACACTGGGACTGAGACACGGCCCAGACTCCTACGGGAGGCAGCAGTGGGGAATATTGGACAATGGGCGAAAGCCTGATCCAGCAATGCCG
>CANEVG010000240.1 GCA_947442095.1 Sphingomonadaceae bacterium | reverse complement strand
CTCGAAACGGGTCCCTTCGTTGAAGATTTTGCCGAACACCTTTTGTACCGTGACGATCTCAGCCCCGATGGCGAGCTTGCCGCCGAGCTTCTCTTGCAAGTACGGTGCCGCCGACAGGTGGTCGGCGTGAGCGTGCGTTTCCAGCAACCACTCGATCGCCAGACTTTCCGCCTGAACATATGCGATCACCGCGTCAGCGGAGGCATAGCCGGTGCGGCCCGAGGCTTGGTCGAAGTCCAGCACGCTGTCGACGATCGCCGCCTTGCGGGTAGTCGGATCGCTGACCACGTATGTCGCGGTGAAAGTCGGCTCGTCGAAGAACGCCTTGACGACTGGGACGGGTTTTGCGCCCGCGGCAATGGCCTTGACCGCGGCAATGGCAGCTTGAAGATGCGTGTCGGATTCCATCAGATCAGCTCCTGTTCGGTTCAGTCGCACCAGCACCGCCCAGATCAGGGCAAAACAGATCATGAAGGAGAGACAGCAGTTGCAGCGCCTTTGGATCGCTCACTCTGTAGAACACGCTCTGCGCGTCCTTGCGGGTGGTCACCAGCTTCTGCTCACGCAGCTTGGCCAGATGCTGAGATAGCGCCGATTGGCTCAGGCTGACCCGATGCGCCAGATCGCCAACCGACAGCTCGTTGCCTTCAGCTAGATGACACAGCACCAGCAGACGAGGCTCGTTTGCCAATGCCTTGAGCAAGCTGACAGCCTCCGCCGCCTGCTCCTCGAACTGCCCGATTGGATCTGCCACAACGCCCTCTTTTAGGTATCTCTAATTTAGCAATACCTAATTTATAGTCAAGGGCCAGAGCTGACCTTTTGTCATGGAATGTTTCGCTGCCGCAAAACCTGCGGCTTAGCCAATGACCGGGCGTAAACACCTACGAGGTGGGCGGCATATTGGGTTCCTGAAGGCTACAAAAACCAAGGGACAGCGGGTGACGCTGAGCAGGCTCATTTCTCGATCATGTCAGGTCTGGTGTTAGCTGTTCCGCTGAAGCGGACCGTCCGGAAGGCGCGATCAGATTTCAGAGCTGACTACCGGATGACCAAACCCAGCCCTATTCCGCCGCTTCAAGCGATTCTGCTTCGGCGCGCTGGTTGTCGTAGATGAACTCGGCGCCTGAGGGATCGATCACGGGGATTTCGTTGCGTTCGTTCCAGTAGTCCTGGTTGTGCTGCCATTCGGGCTTGTTGCCGCGTTTGGGCATGCGATCAAGGTCGCGCAACAGGTAGCTGGGGTTGAAGTTGTCCGGATCGATCCACGGCAGGATCGCCATGTCCGCGTCCTCGGGCCGGAGCGCGACTTCGACCTTGCGGCAGCCTTCGGCGTCCATGTGGTTCAGAAGCTTGCAAACGAAATCGCCGACGATATCGACGCGCAAGGTCCACGAGGCGCGGAAATAGCCGAAGACCCAAACGAGATTGGGTACGCCGGTGAACATCATGCCGCGGTAGTTGACGGTATCGGCCCAGTTGACCGCATTGCCATCGACCTTGAACGGAATCTCGCCAAGCACCGAGAGGCGGAAGCCGGTGCAGGCCATGATGATATCGGCCTCGATCTCCTGACCCGACGCGGTGCGCAGGCCCTTTTCGGTGAAGGTGTCGATCGTGTCGGTGACGACGGTCGCATTGCCGGCTGCGACATGCTTGAACATGTCGCCATCGGGCAGGTTTGCAAGGCGTTGCTGCCAGGGGCGGTAGCTAGGCGTGAAGTGCGGGTCGAACTTGAAGTCATCACCCACATAGCCCCGGATCAGCGCGCGCAGATCCTCGGCCATGGCATCGGGCTCCTCGCGGCTGCGGCGGTCCATATCGTGGAAGTTGTAGATATAGTCCTGCCGCACGACGCGGTGCACAGTCTCCTCATCGACCCCGATGATGCGCAGCCGGTCCGCCAGTTCGCTGACATTGGGCGCGCAATAGAACCAGGTGGGCGAGCGCTGCAGCATGGTGACCTTGGCCCCCGCATCGCACAGCGCGGGAACAACCGTGGCCGCCGTAGCGCCCGAGCCGATCACCAGCACGCGCTTGCCCGAAACGTCGGTCGCCGGGTCCCACAGTTGGGCGTGGACGAAGTGGCCCTTGTAGTCCGCCATGCCTGCCCAATCGGGGGTATAGGGCGTCTTGTGGTCATAATATCCCTGGCACATCCACAGGAAGGCGGCGGTGAACACCGCTTCGCTGCCGTCCTTGCGGCGCGCATTTACGGTCCACAGGTTGTCGGCGCTCGACCATGCGCACGCGGTGATCGTATGGCCATAGCGGATGTGCCGGTCGATGCCGTTTTCTGCGATGACTTCGCCCATGTAATGCAGGATTTCATCCGCGGCGGCGATGGGCGCGCTCCTCCACGGTTTGAACCGGTAGCCGAAGGTGTAGAGATCGGAATCTGAGCGAACACCCGGATACTTGTGGGTTTCCCACGTGCCGCCGAATGTGTCCTTTGCTTCGAGGATGGTATAGGTCTTGCCGGGGCACTGGTCACCCAGATGCTTGGCCGAACCGATGCCTGAAATGCCTGCGCCGACGATAAGCACATCGACGTGGACCGAAGCTTCCTGCGCCATTCTTCTCTCCTTTAACGCCCCGTTTTCAGCCGATACGGCTACGCTTTGGAGCGAGCCGATCCGGACCGGTGTCAGGTGTTGCAGCCTCTTTGACCGTCTGAGTGCAAGGTGGCCTTGATCAGGAAAGAAAGGCAACAGGAATCTCGCCCTGGTTTGCAGGGATATGGATCTTTCCGGGCGAATTCCGGCAACAATCCGGCGGGCGCTTCACGAACGGGCAGGCACGCACCGGTTGCGCCGATGCAGCCTTGCGCCTAATCGCCATAAGGATGAATGCACAGCGCTGCGATATCGCGATCCTTGGCGGCGGCCTGGCAGGCGGGCTGTTAGCACTCGCGCTTGCGCGGCATCGCCCCGACTTGTCGCTTCTGCTGGTCGAGCAAGACGATCGCCTCGGCGGCAATCACGTGTGGTCGTTCTTCGGCACCGATACCGACCAGCCCGCGACCGAACTGCTGGCGCCGATGGTCACGGCCACCTGGGACGATTACGAGGTCCGCTTTCCCGATCATACGCGCACGCTGAGCACCAGCTATTGCGCAATGACTTCTGCCAAGCTGGACGAGGCGCTGCGCGCGGCGCTGCCGGAGGATGCGATCCTCTCGGGCCAGTCGGTGGAGACGTGCAGCGAGGACGAGGTCACGCTGCGTGACGGCACGCTGATCAGCGCCGGGGGCGTGATCGATGCGCGCGGGCTGCGGGACGTGACGCACTTTACCGGCGGTTGGCAGAAGTTCGTCGGGCAGCGGCTCAAGCTTTCCGCTCCGCACGGCCTCGAACGGCCGATCGTGATGGACGCGACAGTGGCGCAGATCGACGGCTACCGCTTCATGTATGCCTTGCCGTTTGCGCCAGACGTGATTTTTCTGGAAGACACCTATTATTCGGACAATTCGGTGCTCGACCGGCCGCTGCTTCGCCAACGCATAGCCGCCTATGCCGCCGCGAAGGGCTGGCAGTTGGAAACCGTGGAGCACGAGGAGCACGGTGTGCTGCCGGTGGTGGCTGGCGGCGATTTCGGCCGGTTCTGGCATGAGGGCGGCGACGAGACGGCGCGGGCAGGATCGCGCGCGGGGCTGTTTCATGCGCTCACCAGCTATTCGGTGCCCGATGCAGTGCGCTTTGCGCTGGCACTCGCGCAGGAGCGCGCACTCGACGGGGCCAGCCTCAAGGTATTTTCAGCGCGTTGGGCTGCGCAGCACTGGCAGACGCAGACCTATTATCGCGCACTTTCCGCGCTGCTGTTCGCCGCGGCGGAGCCCGAAGGGCGCTGCCGTGTGCTGCAGCGCTTCTATCGGCTCAGCCCGCCATTGATCGAGCGTTTCTATTCCGGGCGTTCCACGCCTTTCGACAAGTTCCGGATTCTGGCGGGCATTCCGCCGGTGCCGATCAGCCGCGCGCTGGGAGTCCTCACTGGGCTTGGCAAGCAGCCCGCGCCGCTACGTTTTGCGGGCCAGTTAGCCGGCCAGTCAACAGGGAAGCCTGAAGCAACATGAAGAAAGTATGCGTGATCGGTGCGGGTTTCGGCGGTATGGCACTCGCCATTCGGCTCCAGTCTGCGGGCATCCAGACAACCGTGGTCGAGGCGCGCGACAAGCCGGGTGGGCGCGCCTACTACTGGGAGAAGGACGGCTTCACCTTTGATGCAGGGCCGACGGTCATCACCGATCCGCCGTGCCTTGAGGAGCTGTGGGCGCTTTCGGGTCACCGGATCGAGGAAGATGTCGAGCTCCTGCCCGTGGCGCCGTTCTACCGGCTCAATTGGGTGGACGGCACCAACTTCGACTATTCGAACGACGAGGCGGGCCTCAACGCCGAAATTGCCAAGCTCAATCCGCGCGACGTGGCGGGCTATGCCGAGTTCCTGAAGTTTTCGGCTGGTGTTTTCGAGGAAGGCTATGTGAAGCTCGGCACGGTGCCGTTTCTCGATTTCGCCTCAATGATCAAGGCCGCGCCTGCGCTGATGCGCTATCAGGCTTGGCGTTCGGTCTATTCGATGGTCGCAAGCTATATCGAGAACGAGAAGCTACGCGAGGCTTTCAGCTTCCACTCCCTGCTCGTCGGCGGCAATCCGATGAACACGAGCGCGGTCTATGCGCTGATCCATAAGCTGGAGAAGGACGGCGGCGTGTGGTGGGCCAAGGGCGGCACCAACCGCCTGATCGCCGGCATGGTGAAGCACTTCGAGAGGATCGGCGGCGTGGTCCGGCTCGGCGATCCAGTGGTGCACATCCATTCGCTGGGCGACCGGGTAACGGCCGTCGAAACCAAAAGCGGCTGGAAAGAAAGCGTGGATGCGGTCGCCTCAAACGGCGATATCGTGCATTCATACCGCGATCTCATGCCCGACAACGCGCAGGCGCAGCGCCGGGCCAAGGCGCTCAAGAAGAAGAAATTTTCTCCTAGCTTGTTCGTTGTCCACTTCGGCGTGGAAGGCAACTGGCCGGGGATCGCGCACCATATGATACTGTTCGGCCCGCGCTATAAGGGCCTGCTGGACGACATCTACAAACACGGCGTGCTGCCCGAGGACTTCTCGATCTATCTGCATCACCCCTCGGTGAGCGATCCCTCGATGGCGCCTGAAGGCATGAGCACGTTCTACGCGTTGGTGCCGGTGGCGCATATGGGCAAGCTGCCGGTGGACTGGGACGAGATCGGCCCGCTGCTGGAAAAGCGGGTACTCGATGAAGTGGGCCGCCGCCTAATACCGGATATCCACAACCGGATCGTGACCAAGTTCTCCTATACGCCGAAGAACTTCTCCGAGGATCTCTCCGCGCACATGGGCAGCGCGTTCAGCCTCGAGCCGCTGCTGACGCAATCCGCATTTTTCCGCGCACACAACCGTGACGATGCGATCCATAACTTCTATCTTGTCGGCGCGGGCACCCATCCGGGCGCGGGGATTCCCGGTGTGGTGGGAAGCGCAAAGGCAACGGCGAAGCTGATGATTGAGGATCTGCTGCAATGAACCCGCTTCTTCTCGCGCTGGCATCGGTAGAATCGGCGGCGGCGCGAGCGAGGTGTTCGTCCTTGAACCGGGGCCAACCCAGTTTTCCTATCTGCCGGCAACGATCAGGGTGCGCGAGGACGCCGAGGGCAAAGTGCGATCGGTGACCATGATCACGCGCAATCCCGAAATAAGCCCGCTCCGTGCCGCCAATCAGGTAGGCGCGATCACCGTCATGGAATGTGTTTGCGCGCGCCGTGCAGCCCGCGAGATGACGACCACCCCTATCAAGCGCAGCGGCGCCGAGGTTGTGGCCGTGCTGCCGGGTGCGGCGCG
>CANEVG010000239.1 GCA_947442095.1 Sphingomonadaceae bacterium | reverse complement strand
GCGCTCGAATGCGGCAGCTGCCGCTTCTACGGCACAATCGACGTCTTCTGGCCCGCTGCGCGCAATGGTCGCCCATGTCTTTCGGGTAAAAGGATTTTCAGTCTCAATCTGCCGCCCGCTGATCGGCGCTACCCATTTCCCGTCGATGTAATTCACATAGTTTTTCATCGAGATAATCCGAGCCAAACCGAGAGAGCGCGTCGCGCCTGATGGTGCCGGCAAGGCGCCATTCCCAAACAAACGCTAGAAAGCGTGGGGTGCGCGAGCAAGTAGATTTATCTCAATGATTAATTCGATCGGTGATATAATCCGGCAGGTCGCTCGATCGTACGGCAGGGCCCCCGGAAGGAGGCTCACAGCGCCTTCATCAAGCCCAGGCATCGCAGCACGATAAATCCCATTTGCCAAACAATCCTTCAGATAATCGCGCTTGATAGATTGATCGCTGGCTCTAGCTCTACAAAAAATTGGGGTAATGTGGGCGGCTCTGGCGACACGTCATGGCTAGCCACAATGGGAGAGCGAGATCATGACGAAAGCTATCATGCCGGTTGTTCGCAGTTCCGCAGGGCTGCTTAGTCTTGCGACTGCACTGTGTGTATCTGCTGCTGCGGCGGCTCAGACTGCACCCCAAGTCGAAGCAGAGCCGAATTCAGCAAATGCTGCGGACAGTGCCAACCAAGTCGGCGAAATTATCGTGACTGCTAACAAACGCGAGGAGCGCCTTAACAAGGTTGGCCTGACCGTATCTGTGCTGTCTGGTCAGGATTTGAACCTTCGCAAGATAACTTCGCTTCAGGACATCGCTGCCGTCGTCCCGGGTCTTGCCTTTTCACCCAGCGTTAACAACACCCCGATTCTGACCCTGCGAGGGGTCGGCTTCAATGAAAGTTCGCTGGGCGTCTATCCTGCAGTGAGCGTTTACGTGGATCAGGCGCCCTTGCCATTCCCTGTTCTTGCCAGCCATTCCGCTTACGATCTGGAACGGATCGAAGTCTTGAAGGGACCGCAGGGCACCCTGTTCGGGCAGAACTCAACCGGCGGTGCGATCAACTACATCGCCGCAAAGCCCACCAAGGAATTCGCCGCAGGTGGCGATATCAGCTATGGCCGTTTCAACCAGATTGAGGGCAATGCCTACATCAGCGGACCGATCAGCGAGACGTTCGGCGCGCGTGTTGCCGTTACCGGTCTGAACGCGGACGGTTGGCAGATCAGCCAGACACGGCCCTTCGACCGCAATGGCAAACAAAGCTATTTGGCCGGACGGTTTCTCGTCGATGGCAAAATCGGCAGCTCGGTTCACGTGGCCCTTAACGTCAATGGCTGGCGTGACACTTCTCAGCCTCAAGCTTTGCAGTTCGTGTTGCTGCAGCCGCAGACCCCTGCAACAACGCGCCCCGAGACACTGTTGGTACCATTCACGTCGGAGAATCCGCGCGCTGCAGATTGGGCTACCGGGATCAACACGCCGCGCAGCAACCGCAGCTTCTATCAGGCTGCATTTCGGGCCGACGTTGACGTAACGAGTGACATCCAGCTCACGTCGTTGACCTCCTACAGCAAGTTCAATCAGGAGCAGACGTCTGACAACGAAGGGACGGCTTTGCTGATCTCCGACCTTCAGGAAAACAACGGCAAAATATCGTCGTTCAATCAGGAAGTGCGTCTTGCCAATACGTCCAGCTCGAATTTTCGTTGGGCGCTTGGTGCCAATTACGAGAAAAGCAATACAAGTGAGTCTCAATGGCTCGCATTCTTCAATGCTTCCAATAACAGCGCGCCGCTGAATTTCTTTTATCAGGCAGTGGCACTGAATCGGCAATCGATCCGCAACTATGCGGCCTTCGCGAATGGCGAATTTGACATCACGCCCGAACTGACCGTCAAGGGCGCTGTCCGCTATACCGACACAAGAAACACTGCAACAATTTGCGCGGTCGATGCGGGCGATGGCCGTCTCGCCACGCTATTCAACATTCTGGGCGGTGTTTTGGGCACTGCTCCGTTCACGCCGATCGGCTCGACCGGCCCTGTTGCCGGACGCTGTTACCCGCTGAACGCAAACAACGTGCCGAACCGCGAGGAGGTCAGGCAGACCCTGGCGCAAAACAACGTATCATGGCGGGCAGGCGTCGATTACAAGATCAACCCTCAGACCTTGGTTTATCTGAACGTTTCGCGTGGCTACAAGGCCGGCAGCTTTCCGATCCTCGCTGCTGCCACCACGTCACAATACACTCCGGTGACGCAGGAACGGGTGACAGCCTATGAAGGGGGCATCAAGGCAAGCCTGTTCGACCGAAAAGTCCAGTTCAACAGCGCGGTGTTCTACTATGACTATGGCGACAAGCAGGTCCTCACCAAGGCTGTCGACCCTGTGTTCGGGGTGCTCGACGTTCTGCGCAATATTCCAAAGTCCCACGTTTTCGGGGTTGAAGCCGATGTGGTGGTCAAGGCGGCCCGCGGGCTGACCCTAAGCGGTTCGGTGACTTATCTTGAAGCCAAGATAGATAGGTATAACGGGGTCGACTACGTCGGAAACGTTCGCGATTTCGCAGGTCAGGCTTTGCCTTTTGCGCCGCGATGGAATTTTGGCTTCAATGCCGACTATCGGCATCAGTTGGCTGACGGTGGTACGCCATTCGTCGGTGTGAGCGTAAATGGCCATTCCAGATCGGATACCGTCCCAGGCGGTAGCTCCATTATCGTCCCTCCGGCTCCAACCACCAGGGTACTGCCCGGTCTCATCAATCCGTTTGTTACCAACCCCTATGCGACAGTCGATGCCCGCCTTGGTTATGAAGGCGCTGACGGGCGTTGGAGAATCATGGTCTGGGCGAAGAACCTACTCAACAAGTACTACTGGACCAATGTCGTCACCACGTCCGACGCATCGGCCCGGTTTGCGGGGCGCCCTGCTACTTATGGCGTGACCGTCGGTTTCACCATGTAAGGTTGCCGCCTTGCCCGATGGCTTCGTGAAGCAGCGGGCAAGGCGGAAATTGGCTGTGTTGGTCGAAGGGCGGTGGCGCCAACAAGAAGGTAAGCGAACGTGACCTTGACCCTGATCAGCGCCACTCCAAGTCCATTCGCACGGAAAGTGCGGATCGCGATGATCGAAAAAGGGGTGCCCTTCGTCGTCCAGAACGAAGTCCCATGGCATGCGGATTCAATCACAGCGCGCTACAATCCGCTTGAGCAACTGCCCATCCTGATCCCCGATGAGGGAGACCCGGTATTCGAATCGACGTACCTGATGGAATGGCTCGAATACAAATACCCCGAGCCCTCAATGCTGCCCGCTGACCGTGACCTCGCGATGACCGCCAGGCTGGTCCATGTCATTGCGGAGGGCGTCGTCGATGCCATGCTTTTGCTGTTCTGGGAAATGCAGCGCGAAGTGGTGAGCGCAGAATGGGCCAAACGTCAGCTGCGCAAGGTCACAGGAGGCCTCGCCGATCTTGAGCGCCGAGCGAGTGACCGTGATTATCTTGTTGGCGACCGCTTCGGCATCGCTGATATCGGGGTCATCGCTATGCTCGGTGCGCTCGATACGATGGCCGAAGCACAAATGATACCTGCTTGGCAGAAGTTCGATTCCAAGATCCAACCTTGGACTGCACTCTATCCCAATCTGGTCCGGTTTGAAGCCCGCCATCGCGACAGGCCCTCAGTCAGCGCAACCAGCCCCCGCATGTTCGATCTGGTTGAAAAGATTGTCTGATCTGGCCGGCTTTCACGCCTAGGCGATCAGTCCGGCTGGATCGTGGCGGCAAGCACCCGGTGCGCTTGATGCAGATGCAGCCGCTCGACCATCTTTCCTTCGACCCGGATCGCCCCCCTTTCTAAGTTTTCGGGCAGGTCAAAAGCTTCGACTACGAGCCTGGCCCACGCCACAGCCGCCGGATCTGGCAGAAAGGCTGCATTGCACAGCTCGATCTGGCGCGGGTGAATCAGGGTCTTCCCGTCAAAGCCGAATTCGACCGCCTGCCTTGCCTGCTCGTTGAAGCCGACATCGTCGTCGATATCGTTGTACACACCGTCGAGGATGACGCGGCCATGCATCCGCGCAGCGGCAACAGCTAAGCCGAGTGCGCCAACAAACGGTAGCCTGTCTGGTCCCGGCTGCGCCCCGGTTTCCTTCGCCAGATCGTTGGTTCCCATCACAAGCGCCGCGATTCGGTCGGCTCCTGCAATGGCGTCCAGCCTGAACAGCGAGGCAGCGGTTTCGATCATCGCCCAGATCGGAGTCGGGGCCGCCAGATGGCTGGCATAGATGTCGACGTCGCCTACCTGCATGATCTTGGGAACCAGCACCGCATCAGGCGCATAGGCATAAAGCGCTGCAAGGTCGTCGGCGCCCCACTCGGTATCCAGAGCATTGACCCGCACGACCAACTCACGTGCGCCAAAGCCGCCCTCCTTTATCGCCGCTACGGCCAAGTCACGCGCAAGGGCTTTGGCATCGGGGGCCACGGCATCTTCCAGATCAAGGATAACCACATCGCATGACAGCGTGCGTGCCTTGGCGATCGCCTTGGCGTTGGAGGCCGGCAGGTAAAGCGCGCTGCGGCGCGGACGTGCATTCATGGCGAACCTTCGGGATTATCGCCGGCATCGGCGATGTGAACTGGTTGGTGCGGCTTGGCCGGGAGCGGCGTGGTCCCTTGAGGGCGGCTTCAGAACACCGGTTTGGGAATACCAAGATTTTCGCGCAAGGTGGCCCCTTCGTAGCCTTGGCGGAAAAGCCCACGTCGGCGCAATTCGGGCACGACCAGCCGCACGAAGTCTTCATAGGCGCCAGGGGCATAACTGCCTGCCAGCACAAAGCCGTCACAGGCGGTATTGAACCATTCTTCCATCTGGTCAGCGATCTGCTTGGGCGAACCCATGAACACGGGAAACTCGTCGAGCGTGCCGCGGCGGGTAAACTCGACAAAATCGCGTGGCGTGGGATTAGTGCGGCCGCTCAACATAACAACCCGGTCGCGGAACGCCTGAATGCCAGAAATGCCGTCCATTTCCTCGGTGGTGAAGGGGTCGTCATAGCCTTTTGCAGCGAAATCAAAGTTCAGCACTTCGGACAGCAGCACCAGACCGTCGATCGGCTTGACGAGTGCATCTATGACGGCCCGGCGATCCTCTGCCTGCGTCTGGGTTTCGCCCACCACGGTGTAGACGGCCGGAGCGATCCGCACGGAATCGCGGGGGCGGCCTTGTCTTTCCAGCTCGTCCTTGAATTCGGCGTAGGATTTCTGGCCAACCTTCAGGTTCGGATAGATCACGAAGACCAGATCGCCCCACTTGGCGGCAAACTGGCGTCCGCGACCACTTTGCCCCGCCTGGATCAGGATCGGTTCACCCTGCGGTGAACGCGGCACGGTGAACGGCCCGCGCGATTGGAACCATTCGCCCTTGTGATCGAGCCGTCGCACCCGGTCTGGATCAGCAAATAGCCCTTCTTTATCGAGCACCAAGGCATCGTCATCCCAACCGCGCCAGTGGCCACGGACAACCGTCAGGAACTCTTCTGCGCGGTCGTAGCGCAAATCGTGTTCAAGCACACTGCGTGCGCCCATGTTTGCCGCTTCTGAGCTATTGAGCGACGTCACGACATTCCAGGCTGCGCGGCCTTTTGTAAGCTGGTCCAGCGTGGCAAACGTCCGCGCAACATGAAACGGTTCGTAGTAAGTGGTCGAATAGGTCACCCCCACGCCGAGCCGTTCGGTTGCATTGCCGAGTGTCATTGCACACAGCATTGGATCGAGCTTCACTGCACGAATTCCCTCGCGCATCGTCACCGAAAAGTCATCAGCATAGACATCGGGAATGGCCAGCCGGTCATCGAAAAATGCCAGGTGGAATGCGCCCTCTTCCAGCGTCCGGCCCAGCCGCTGAT
>CANEVG010000238.1 GCA_947442095.1 Sphingomonadaceae bacterium | reverse complement strand
GGCGTTTGCGGTAGCGACGTGCACATCATGTCAGGTGAGGCCGGCGTCATGCCCTTCCCGATCATCCTCGGCCATGAAGGCGTCGGCCGGATCGAGAAGCTCGGCGCGGGCGTCACGACAGACTATGCTGGCGTTCCGGTGAAGCCGGGTGATCTCGTCTACTGGGCGCCGATTGCGCTGTGTCACCGCTGCCACAGCTGCACAGTCCTCGACGAGACGCCCTGCGACAATTCAACGTTTTTTGCGCACGCGGAAAAGCCCAACTGGGGCAGCTATGCCGATTTCGCCTGCTTACCCAACGGCCTAGCGTTCTTCCGCCTGCCAGATGGCGCATCTGTCGATGCGGTTATCGCGCTGGGCTGCGCTCTGCCGACGGCACTGCGCGGGTTCGACCGCTGTGGCCCGGTTCGCATGGGCGATACCGTGGTGGTGCAGGGCGCAGGGCCGGTAGGCCTTTCCGCCATTCTCCTCGCCAAGCTTTCGGGCGCGCGGGAGATCATCGCGGTGGACATGCACGAGAACCGGCTCGCAATCGCGCGCTCGCTTGGCGCGACCGCAACGGTTTCGTTGAAGGACAGTCCGGAGGAGCGCCGCCGCCAGATCTATGACCGGGTCGCGCCCAATGGGCCCGATATCGTGGTCGAAGCCGCAGGCGCGTTGCCGGCATTCCCCGAAGGTGTGGACATTGCCGGCAACCATGGCCGCTACATCATTCTTGGTCTGTGGGGTGCGATCGGCACGCAGCCGATTTCCCCGCGCGATCTGACGATCAAGAACCTGACGATTGCCGGGGCGACGTTCGCCAAGCCCAAGCACTTTCATCAGGCCCTTCACCTCGCCGCGCGGCTCAATGGGGAATACCCGCTCGCCGAGATCGTCAGCCACCGGTTCGGCGTCGCGCAGGCGCTCGAAGCGCTGGACGCGACTGCTGCCGGCTTGGTGATCAAGGCTATCATCGATCCCGAAATCAACTGACGCACCGAAGGACGTTTCATGACGCAAGCAGCTGTCGCCGATAATCGTGTTCGTGCAGCACGTCCGGCCCACATTCCCGAGGAACTCGTCCGCGACATCGACATGTACGCGCTAGACGGCATCGAGGAGGGCTTTCACGAGGCGTGGAAGCGCATCCAGGGGCCGGACGTGCCCGACCTGGTCTGGACCCCGCTGACGGGTGGGCACTGGATCGCCACGCGCGGAAGCGTAATCCGCGAGGTCTACGAAGACCCCACCCGGTTCTCGAGCGAGGTCATCTTCCTGCCCAAGGAAGCGGGCGAGAAGTACTTGATGGTGCCGACCCGGATGGATCCGCCCGAACACACGCCCTATCGCAAGCTGCTCGACACAGGGCTCAATCCAGCCCGGATCCGCATGATCGAGGAGAATGTGCGTCAGGCTGCAATCGACCTGATCGAGCCGCTGGTGCCGCTAGGCAAGTGCGATTTCGCGCGTGATTTCGCCGCCATCTTCCCAGTGCGGGTGTTCATGGCGATGGCCGGTCTGCCGATGGAAGACGTGCCGATGCTGGTCAAGCTATCCGATGATATGACCCGGCCGCAGGGTAACTCTCCGGAAGAGGTCGCGGCGCTGCTCGACGCGGCCAATCAGGGCTTCTTCGCCTATGTTGAGCCGGTTATCCGCGCGCGGATCGGTGGAACTGGGGACGATCTGATCACGGTGATGGTCAATGGCACGATCGATGGCGAGCGGATCTCGCACGAGAAGGCAGTCGGCCTTGTGGCGCTGCTCCTCCTCGGCGGGCTCGATACGGTGGTCAATTTCCTCAGCTTTTTCATGATCTATCTCGCCCGTCATCCCGAAAAGGTGGCCGAAGTGCGCGACGACGAACTGAAGCTTCGGCGCGGCGTGGAGGAACTGTTCCGGCGTTTCCCGGTCGTTTCCGACGCCCGGATGGTTGCCAAAGACCAAGTCTACCGAGGCATCACGCTCAAGGCGGGCGACATGGTGCTGCTGCCAACTGCGCTGGGCGGGCTTGATGAAGAAGAGAATGATAATCCCTGGGAGCTCGACTGGGAGCGCAAGAACATCGCGCACACTACCTTTGCCGCAGGACCGCATCGCTGCGCCGGGCTCCATCTGGCCCGGCTCGAAGCGACTGTGACCCTGCAGGAATGGCTCAAGCGGATACCCGAATTCCGCCTCGCCGAGGGTGCGAAGCCGGTTTACCAAGCTGGGACCGTGGTTGCGGTGCATGACGTGCCGCTGGTCTGGGATGTCCAGACGACGCGTTGATCATTTGGTACCGCGGTGCTCCGGCGCCGCGGCCGCGATGTCGAGCGCTTGCAGGATCGCGCGCCGACCTATGCCCAGCGCGATGGCGTTCTTGAGGTGTACGCGAAAACCTGGGCGGAACCGGTGGCTCGGTGCGGCGTCGCAGGCCATCGCCGCCAGTTCCTTGATCCGGGCACGGACAGTGCCGCTGCGCCAAGGGATCGCGCAGTAGTCAAAAAAGCCGGTGAAGAGATCGGGCGAGAGCCGCAGCATCGCTTCAAGGAAACCAGGCAATTCGGCGGAGAATCCCGTCCAGAAGGGATCGCTGCCGACGTGGCGGTCCCATAGCGCCTGCCGGTCGGCATCGAGCGGGGCTTCGGCATCGATCAGGCCTCGTGCGCTGGCCGCTTCGAGGACCTCTTTGGCCGTGACCATCAAGGTATGAACCCCAAGGCCGGAGGTTAGCGCGAGGATTTCCTGCACTTGCGCGGGTGATGCGCCAGCCTCGAAACTTTGTGTGATCGCGGCTGCAACGGCCGACCGATCCAGCGCCGTAACCGAAGCTGAAACGGCAAGCGTTACAAGCGCTGTGCCTTGCGCATCGAGCGGCTCCCCGTCTGCGATCGAGGCCGTCAAAACGTCTGCTTCTTCGCGCAGATCAGCGATGGAAATATCCGTCATGAAACGACTTTGCCCATGCGATGTGAGGCTGTCAACTTATGTGTTGACTGGCCTTTCGAGGTTGCCCATATCGATTGAGAGAGTTGGGGAGTCGGATAGTGCCGTCGCTGGAAGAGCGCATCAGGATACTGGAAGACAGGGCGGCGATTCAGGATCTGGTCGCCGTGTACTTCCGCGCCGCCGATGACGATGACTACGCGCTGATGGCCGATTGCTTCACCCGTGATGCGCGGTTTGAAGCTTCGGGCTTCGAGGATGCCGCCGGGCGCGACGGGATCGTAGCGGTGCTCAAGGCGGCGCGGTCCGGCATGGGCCAGACCGTGCACACGCCGCATTATGTCCATATTCGCTTCATCGGTCTCGATGCCGCTGAAGGCCTCGTCTGCGCGCACCTCGAACTGGGGCTGGGGGATGCGACCCACTTCGGTGCGGTGCGCTATGTCGACAGCTATGCGCGCGAAGACGGGGCCTGGCGGATTGCGGTTCGGGCAATGAAGGTTGTCCACATGGCGCCCTGGTCTGGCGTAGAGGCCTCGCTCACCACACCGCTCAACGTGCGCTGGCCGGGCGGCGAGCCTCTGCCTTCCGATTTTCCCCGACGGCGGGACGGCTGACCAAGACTTGGAGCGCCTTCCTTTGGCGCTAGGGAGGCGACGTCCCGGCCAGCGAAATGAATAGAATACAAGGAGAGATGTTGTGGATGTATCAAGCGCTTTGGGCCGGATTGTCGAGGAACGCGCGATCGAGCGTATCGTGTTCGACTACGCCTACTATCTCGATATGAATATGCCCGAAAAGATGATCGAGTTGTTCGTCGAGGACTGCGAAGTGAGCTACGCGCCAAATTTCGGTGCCACCGGAATTGAGGCCTATGCCAAGACGCTCGACGGCATCGGCACGTTCTTCCGGGCGACCTCTCACCACGTGTCCAACATCGTGATCGATTGGGTCAGCGACACCGAGGTGACCCTCCGGGCGGCTGTACTGGCCATTCACCGCTACACCAAGGAACGCCCGGACGGGGTCCTCTATGGCCAATACCACGACGTCATCGTCAAGCGGGACGGCCAGTGGAAGTTCAAGCAGCGGATCCTCAAGACCACGATGGCGACGGACTACCATGTGCGCGCTGCCAACCCCATCGGGCGCGTTGAGTAAACGCGATGGCGGGCGACTATGCCACGATCCGGATCGAGCACGAAGAGGCGCTCAGCTGGATCGTGCTGGATCGCCCCGAGGCGGCAAACGCTTTGTCGCCGCAACTCCTCGATGAGTTCGCCCACGCGCTCGAGCGCCTGAAGCACGAGGGAGGCCCGGTCATTGCTATCCGCGGCGAGGGCAAGGGCTTTTGCGCAGGGATGGATCTCGGCAGCTACGGCTCGGGTGACAGCGGCCCGGCGGATCCCATGGCTGACCATGCCCGCCTTCGCGCCAATGTCGACCGATGGCTGCTCATGTGGGATCACCCCAAACCGGTGATCGCAGCGGTTCATGGTTTCTGCCTCGCCGCAGCGGCGCAGATGTGTGTGTTCACCGATATTACGATCGTGGCGGATGACGTGCGCATTGGCGAGCCGACCATCCCGATCGGCGGCGGATTCATCGCGCCGACATGGGTCAGTCTCGTCGGCCCCAAGCGCGCTAAGGAATTTGCTTTCGTTCCGGGCAACTGGATCGACGGGCCGACTGCGGTAACCTGGGGCTGGGCCAACCACTGCGTGCCGGCTGCTGACCTGATCCCAGCCGTCCGGTCGTTGGCGCAGCGCATCGCAATGACCCCGCCCGATGTGCTGCGGCTCAAGAAGCTCTCGATAAACCGTGCGACTGAAGCTGCCGGCTTCCGTCAGGCGCTCTCGGGCATCGCGGAGATCGACGCGCTGCTGCACTTGGCGCCCGCCGTGCTCGAAGTCCGGCAGCGCATGAAAGAACAGGGCCTCAAGGCCGTGATCCAGCAATTCAAAACCCAGCCGACGAGCCCGCTCGCCGCGCCGAAGGAGTAATCATGGCAGACGTCGAATTTACCATCGAAGGGCATGTCGCGCATGTCCGGCTGAACCGCCCACAGGGGCTCAACGCGATCACGCAGGAGATGGATGATCTGCTGCTGGATGCGTGGAACACGATTAATGCCGATCCCGAGATCTGGTGCGCAATCCTTTCGGCTGAGGGCGAAAAGGGGTTCTGCATTGGCGCCGACGTTTCGGGCGGGGCGGAGCGCAAGACACGCATGGCGCTGGCCGGCGGATTGACCGGGATCGGCGGGCCGTTGGTCACGCTCAAGAAGCCGCTGATCGCGGCAGTGCAGGGTTTCTGCGTTGGCGGCGGGTTCGAACTCGCGATGTGCGCGGATATCATCGTGGCGGCGGAGAATGCACAGTTTGGTCTGCCTGAAACCAAAGTCGGCATCATTGGCGAATGCGGGGTTGTCCACCGTGCGATGCGGCAGTTGCCGCACCACATCGCGATGGCGATGATCCTGACCGGGGAGCGTATCAAGGCCGATGTGGCCGAGCGTTTTGGCCTCGTGAACGAAGTCGTCCCCTTTGCCGAGCTTGCTGCGACCGCGCAGAAATGGGCCGACAAGATCAATGCAGCCTCGCCGCTCGCCAATCAGGCGGCGAAAGCTGCCGCGCTCGGCCGTCTGGGCCATCCGCTCGAAGTCGCGCTCATGACGCGCTTCGAGGAGATCGAGCAGTACGCCGAAAGCAACGACAAGCGCGAAGGCGAACTGGCGGGAGCCGAGCGCCGCAAGCCGGTGTGGACCGGGCGCTGACATGGCCGAAGATGGCAGGGCAGAAGCGGGCGAAACCGATATCCGGGCCGAGATCGATCCCGGCCACTTCCGTTCCGTGCTCGGCAATTATCCGACCGGGGTCTGCGTCATTACTGGCGTGAGCCAGGATGGCGAGGCAGCGGGGCTGGTAGTCGGCAGCTTTACGTCTGTCTCGCTGGATCCGCCGTTGGTTGCGTTTTTCCCCGACCGCGGCTCTAGCAGTTGGCCGCTGGTGCG
>CANEVG010000237.1 GCA_947442095.1 Sphingomonadaceae bacterium | reverse complement strand
TGCCGAAGTTCAGACTGAGCAGCCCGACCACCCAGGCCTGGTACTTGCCGCCCCGGCGCTGCAATCCATCTTCCATCGGTGTCCCTTCAGACATGCTGTTTGGGGCGCTCACAGGAACGGCCTCACCGGATCGCTGCCGTCCCAGTTCTGCGAGGCATGCCACTGGCTGGTGAAAAGCGTGTTCATGCCTTCTGTCGCCGGAATGAGTTCGAGAAAACCGGGCGATGCGGCATCGGCGCTTTCAAGATAGGCGACCGAGCCGCCCGTGGGCACCAGCGCGCGAAACGCCAGCGTATGGCCGCGCCCGAGATAATCCGGCAGCGCTGCATCGACATCTTCGAACGCAATCCCGAAATGGTGAAAGCCATGGCCGCGCTGCTCGATCGTCTCGCGGTAAACCGAGGGCTCATTGTCCAGCGGCTGTATCAACTCGATTTGCATATGACCCACATAGCCCATCGCGATAGCGACATCGGCAGTGGAAGGCTGGCCGCGATAGACCTGTCCTTCGCCCAGGAAATGATCGAGCAGGAAGAAGGGCCCTGCGCCGCAATCGCGCTGGAAATGGGCAATCGCGGCATGGATATCCGCCACCACGAACGCGGTCTGCACCACGCCGCCGATGGGTTGTCCAAAGCCTAGCACTCGCACCATTATCCGTTTCCCCTCCCTGAAAACCGCCGTTTTCCGGCGTGTTTGCAATGCCCCGCGCTAAAGCGTGATCACGACTTTTCCGAACAGATCGGGCGAGGCCTGGTAGCGATAGGCATCGAGCGCGTGTTCCATCGCGAACGTGCGGTCCACGACCGGCTTGATCGCGTGCGTGTCGATAAAGGCATTGAGGCGCACCGCCATGCCGCGCGAGCCGACAAAGATACCGCGAATGCTCGCGCCCTTGAACATCAGGCCATGCGGGCTGGTGTCACCCTCGCGGGTCAGAACGCCGATCAGCGCGATCTCGCCGCCGAAACCGACGGCCGCAATGCTCTGTTTCAGTGTCCCCGCGCCGCCGACTTCGACGACATGATCAACGCCGCCGCCCGCCAGATCAGCTGCAGCCAAGCCCCATTCCGGCGTGGTGCGATAGTTCACGGTCTTGTCCGCGCCTAGCGCCGAGACGCGGGCCAGCTTGTCGTCCGATGCGCTGGTTGCGATCACTTGCGCACCTGCGGCCTTGGCGATCTGCAGCGCCAGCAAGGAAACCCCGCCCGATCCGAGCACCAGCACGCTTTCACCTGCACGCAGCGGCTGCGGTCCTTCCATCAGCGCATTCCAGGCCGTGACGCCCGCGCAAGGCAGGCATGCGGCTTCTTCGAACGAGAGGCTTTGGGCCAGCGGCACCACGCCATGTTCGGGCAGTACCACCAGATCCTGCAGCATGCCGGGTGCGGGCGGCGCACCCAGCGCAGGGCCTGCGCCCGGATTGGGCGGTCCGTCGATCCAGTTCTGGAAGAAGCTGCCCGCCACCCGGTCTCCGGCCTTGAACCCGGTGACGCCAGAACCGACCGCCACCACTTCGCCTGCGCCATCGGACAGGGGCACCGTATCCATGCTGACCGTGGTGCCCATGTAGCGGCCCAGCGGGATGAGTTGATCGCGGTAGTTGAGCGAGCAGGCGCGCACACGCACCAGTACCTTGCCCGGGCCGGGTTGCGGCTCCGGAACGTCGCGCAGCATCATGTCGCCCAGCGTTGACGCTCCCTCACGGATTACCCACTGCCGCATCGGCGTGTTCCCCTCTTCTCCAAACGAGACTCTCGCACAGGCATAGGGTTATTTAATCAGCTACACTAACAGATTTCACGGGGTGGAATGTATGGTACGATGGTGCAAGGATCAGCCTTACAGACCACCTCCGCCCACAGGCTTGCCCTCGGACTGCACCGCCACAGCATGGCCGATGGCCCGCGCAGTCTGCTGCAAGGCTTCAAGATGTCGCAGCATGACCGCTTCGTCCGTTCCGCGCTTGGCCGGCCAGGTGAGGTTGATCGTGCCGACCGGAGAGCCGCCCGCCATGATCGCCACGGCCATCGAGCGGCGCCCGTCGCGCAGCACCAACTGCTTCGAGCGATCGGGCCAAGGATGCAGTGGTTCGCGCGCGGCATACCCGCGCTCTTGCGTTTCCTTTAGGATCGCGCGCAAGTCGTCTTCCGAACCCTGGATCGCGTCCTTGGGGCGCAGGCGTGCAATGATCGCGTCACGCTCACTCTCGTGACATGCAGCGAGATAAGCACGGCCCGTGGCCGTGTGAATGTAGGACAGCTTGACCCCGACCGGGCCGAGCGTGGCCGAGTCGAGCCGGAACAGCGGGCTGTTCGTCTCGACAATCTCCATGTGATCGAGCCGTGGGGCAGCGAGCACGGAAGGCCATGCCACCTTGGTCGAAAGCGCCTTCATATAGGGCGAAGCAACCTGCGCGATCTGCTCCACCGGCACGCCGGTTATCCGCGCCGCCGCGCCAAGGTGTGGCAGGTAGGCACCATCGGCGAGGCGCTGCCACACGAGTCCCTTGCGCCCGAGGGTCAGCAGCATGCGCAGCAGGGTCGCCTTGGGGAGCCCCAGGGCCTTGTGAAGTTCGTGCAAACTGACAGCGCGCTGCGCCTGCACTTCGAGCAGCACGTCCAGCCCGCGTTCCAGCGCGCGCACCGTTTTCACTTTGCGTTCAAGCATCTTCCCGTTCCGGCGCGGCTGCTCCGCGCCTTCTTGTGAGCCCTGTGGGCGTTTTGGTGAGTTTCACCAAATGGAACGCTTGCTTTGCATACCGCCGTGCAAAGTCAACCGGGATGTCGCACTCTTGAGAGAACGGAGAGGAAAACCATGACCGAGACATCCAGCATTTCGAGCGCCTTGCTGCCAAGCGTTCTGCTGATCGTCACGCAAGACACCAAGGAAGAGGAAGCGCGCTTTGTCCGCGCCGCGCTGGAAGCCGCAGGCGTGCGCGTCGTGCACCTTGACCCCAGCGTGCGCCGCACGGTCGGCGGCGCGGAGATTTCGCCCGAGGAGGTCGCAGCGGCCGCCGGCATGACCATCGAGCAGGTTCGCGCGCTGGGGCATGAGGGCAAGTGTCAGGATGCGATGATCCGGGGCGCGATTGCCGCTGCCCATGCCTGGAATGCCAAGGACCCCGTTTCCGGCATTCTTGCGGTCGGCGGCTCAATGGGCTCGGCGCTGGCGGGCGCGCTGATGCAGAGCTTCCCCTTCGGTCTGCCGCGGCTCATCGTTTCGACGATGGCCTCGGGGTTCACCAAGCCCTACATGGGTGTGCAGGACATCGCGATGATGAACGCGGTGACGGACATCTCCGGGCTCAATTCGATCAGCCGCGACGTGTTCCGCAATGCTGCTAATGCGGTAGCGGGCATGGCTAAGGGATACGATCCCAAGGCGGCTGCGCAGCGCCCGCTGGTGCTCATCACCACGCTCGGCACCACCGAAGCCAGCGTACGCCGCATTCGCGAGGCACTGGAGGGTGATGGCTGCGAAGTCATGGTGTTCCACTCCTCAGGCGCAGGCGGGCCGACGCTCGACGGGCTGGCGGCGGGCAAGGACGTGGCGCTGGTGCTCGATCTATCGCAGACCGAGATCATCGATCATATCTTCGGCGGGCTTGCCGATACGGGACCGGACCGGGGACGCGCCGCGCTGCTTAAGGGCATTCCCACGATCCTGGCGCCCGGCAATGCCGATTTCATCATCGGCGGGCCGATCGATGCCGCGCGCGCGCAGTTTCCGGGGCGGCGCTATCACGAGCACAACCCGCAGCTGACCGCCGTGCGTACGACGTTCGAGGACCTCAAGATGCTCGCCAATCACCTCGCCGCCAATGTGCGGGATGCCAAGGGGCCAGTGCGGGTGTTTACCCCACTGCACGGTTTCTCGAACCACGACAGCCCGGCCGGCCACCTGATGGACCCCAGCGTGCCGCCGCCATTTGCGGCCTATTTGCGCGAGGTGATGCCGGCGAACGTGCCGGTGACCGCGATCAATGCGCACTTCAACGATCAGGCCTTCTCGGACGCGATTGTTGCCGCGTCGCGCGAACTTCTGGCAGCCAAGGTATGAGCGAGGACCTGCCGCTCACTGCCGAGGACATTGCCGAGATCGTCTCGATCATCGAAGCCTCGCCTTATCGCGAGCTCGATCTTGCAACGCGCCGTTTCCGCCTGCGGCTCGCGCGCGGAGACGGCGCGGAAGCGGGCTTCACACAGGAATGGCAGTGGGCCGGCAGCGCGCCTGAGGCCGCGGCGGCGGCGGCGATGCACGCGGCGGATCCGGATGCAGTAGCCGCTCCCCTGCCCGGCACCTTCTACCATGCGCCGCAGCCCGGCGCGCCGGCGTTTGTGACGGTCGGCGATGTGGTAGGGCCGGAGACCGTGGTCGGCATTGTCGAGACCATGAAGCTGATGAACCCGGTTCATGCCGGGCGCGCGGGCACCATTGCCGACATGATCGTGCCCAATGCCACGATGGTGGCCAAGGGCCAGCCCCTGATCCGGCTTGCGTGAGCGGTGTTGAGGGCCAAGTCATGATCCGCCGCCTGTTCATTGCCAATCGCGGCGAAATCGCGCTGCGGGTGATCCGCACGGCCCAGCGGATGGGCATCACCACGGTGCTGGGCGTTTCGTCTGCCGACGCCGCTTCGCTGCCTGCCCTGATGGCGGATGAGGTGGTCGTGATCGGCCCCGGTCCGTCCCCGCAAAGCTATCTTGCGATCGACAAGGTGGTCGCAGCCGCGCGGGATACGAACTGCGATGCCGTGCATCCCGGCTATGGGTTTCTTTCGGAGAACGCCGCCTTTGCGCGCGCCCTTGCTGAAGCAGGTATCGGTTTCGTCGGCCCGGACATCGCGACGCTGGAAGGCATGGGCGACAAGCTCGCCGCGCGGGCTCTGGCGCAGGAGGCCGGCCTCCCGGTACTGCCCGGGGGCGAGGCTGCCACGCGCGCCGCGGTTCATACCCGCGCGGCGGAAATTGGCTATCCGCTGCTGCTAAAAGCCGTGGCGGGCGGCGGCGGCAAGGGGATGCGCCGCGTGGACCGCGCCGAAGACCTCGATAGCGTGCTCGATATGGCGCAGGCGGAAGCGCAGGCCGCATTTGGCAATGCAGCGGTCTATGTTGAACGGTTCGTCGCCAAAGGCCGCCATGTGGAAGTGCAACTGCTGGGCGATGGCACCAGCGCGATCCACCTTGGCACGCGCGATTGTTCGATCCAGCGCCGCTTCCAGAAACTGGTGGAGGAGGCCCCAGCCCCCGCCATGCCGAAAGCCGCGCGTGCCGGGATCGAAGCGGCCGCCGTGTGCCTTGCGCGCCATATCGCCTATCGCGGTGCGGGCACGGCTGAGTTCCTTGTCGATGCGACGGACTTCTCGTTTTACTTCCTCGAACTCAATGCGCGCATCCAGGTTGAGCATCCGGTGACGGAAGCCATCACCGGGCTCGATCTGGTTGAGCAGCAATTGCTGGTCGCTTCGGGCAAGCCGCTCACCCTCACGCAGGCCATGGTCCGTCCGCTCGGCCATGCCATCGAAGTGCGGATCAATGCCGAAGATCCGGAGGCTGATTTCCGCCCAGCACCGGGCCGCATCGCGCGCGCCGCATGGCCGGCAGGCCCGGGCATCCGCGTCGATACCCATATCGCGGCCGGCGGCGAAGTTCCGCCGTTCTACGATTCGCTGCTGGGCAAGCTGATCGTCCATGGCGCCACGCGCGAGGCTGCCGTCGGTATGCTGCAAGCGGCACTGGCGAACCTCGTTATCGATGGTGTGCCGACCACCACCGGGCTTCACCGCCGTATTGCCGCCGATCCGCGCTTTGCCCTTGGCGGCGTGGATACCGGCTTCCTTCCGGGACTTCCTGCATGACGGCGCTCAAGTTGGTCGACGTGACGATGCGTGATGGCAACCAGAGCCTATGGGGCGCAACGGGGCT
>CANEVG010000236.1 GCA_947442095.1 Sphingomonadaceae bacterium | reverse complement strand
TTCTGGGACTGGTTCGCCGGAAACAAGCCGCTCTCGCAACTGGTCGCGCCCAAAGCGGTCGAAGCCGCCATCGAAACCACGCTCCACGCCGCGCCGCCGGAAGCCGCAAACTTCCCGCCCGAGATCACCGCCCGCGTCGCCTATCGCCACGTGCTGGCCCAGCGCAGCAAAGGCGGCCACATCCACGCCCCCACGCCAGACCGCATGCTCGCCCCCTTCAGCGATGTGCAGGGCGGGGAGCAGGAGATCGCGACCACGCATCTGCTGCTGCTCGAATTGTCCTCCAACGAAGGCATCGGCCGCCGCTTCGGCGAAGGCGTTTACCAGTTCTGGATCACCCCCGAGGACCTCGCCGACCGACGGTTTGCTGCAGTGGTGCTGACGAGGGCGGCGAATTAGGAGGATTGGGGCAAGGTTTCGCCGGGCTTTGATGTCAGTTTTTGGCCTTGGGGAAAGCAGGCATAGTCAGTCCGGATACGGCGTCGTTGCGGACACAACGGGCATGTTTTATCCCGGAACACCCATCCAAAAGTGTTACCGCAGGTTTTGAAAACTGCAGGAACCGCTAGGGCAGCACCATCGCAACCCGGTAAATCAAATCTGGGGAGCCTCACACCAAGCCTGCATCCCCACGAGTATCGCCGAATGCAGCGCATCCGTAGCTCTGGTTCAGGCAAATCCTACTTTCAGACGTACAGAATGCGAGCAAGCTACCGAGGCGGTCCGACATCAATCGTCGATGGATGCCAATGCGCAATCGTTGCGCACCGCAAGGATGTGTACATTGCGACTAGTCTCCCCAAGATCGCCGCGTTTAGCCTCGATTACAATCTCATAGACTTGTCCATCCGAGTAAGGGCTTGCCCGATACTCTTTAAAATTGAGCCGAGTGTTCAGTGGGACTCTTATCGAAGCGATCACAAAGTTAAACAACTCCCGAGCAGTCCGATCTTTATCTTCGCATTGTAATAGTTTCCCGCCGAAGAACGCACTTTCGGGCAGAGCCTCAGCACGAGCAATTTGTTCCGGCGCGACGGCCTTGACGGATGGTGAGCCTGCGCAGCTAACAAGTCCGAGAATGAAAACAACAAATATCTTACGCATGTTATAATCATATTTCGCTAGCGCCACCTGACAATCCCATCCTGCTAGGGCCTCACGATGATATGAATCTGACATCTACAGATTAAACCGACTTTTCCGAGATAGACCCCAAGAGAAGGTCGATTGAAGTCAAGACTGCCGGGTGGGACGGCATTGCACAACCGGATTTTCGCATGCTGGCGCGTTCAGCCGCTCCTTGACGCAGCAATCTGGCTGTAGGTTTGCTCGGCCCGCGAAAAAGTGCGATCTTCATGGAGAGCGGGCGCAACTTGCCCATCGGGGCCGAAGCAGGGCTCAGAGCTTGCGGTCAGCATGGGGTCGGTGCTCGGCAACGCAGATCAGCGATGTTGGCGAGGATACGGCGGAACAGGTCTCGAGGCACTGCTACCTCGGCCATCTGGAAGACGGCATAGCGGGCATGGGTGACCAGCTTCGCGCCGATCTTCACGAGTTTGTCGACGTGCTGCAAGACCGGCTTCCGGAGGGGGTTGCCGAGCTGTTGCGAGTGCGTCGGATCAATCATTCTGCAGTCGCCGTGGCTGAACTGTCGCACCTACTGGGTCGGCTCGATCCAGCGCACCCCCAGACTGCCAAGGTTTGTCAGACCGTACAAGCCACCAGCGCAAGCATACCGGTCCACAGGCTTCAGGCCCCTTCGGTGGCGGTCATGACTGAAGCAGGGATGCTCGCTGGGATGCATGCACGCCTGCAAGGATTGCAGCGCCAGGACAGGCAATCTTTGCTGAACGATGCCCTGTTGTTCCTTCAAGCGTTGTCGCAGGGATGCCACCTGCTAACCCGCAATATCGCGGACATGGACTATCTGCAGCAACTTCAGCCCGGCGGGCAGGTGCTGTTCTATCGCCAGAAAGCGTGACGCTTGGTTCAGGGCCATCCGGGTCTGGGCCATCCGGGTCTGGGCCGGGTCACTTTTCGACAGATTGTCCTACCAAAGTGCTTTGGCTAGGAAAGTGCGGAATCCGGATTTCAGGCAAGTTTGGGCATCGCGTGGGATTGGCCGCCCTTTGGACCTTGTTCCACATTTAAATACATGAATTACAGAAAAATTCTGCAATGTAGCAAATCTATCCGTAGTGATGAGCCCGCTTATTGGAAAGAATTGGAATACAAATTCATACGATCGAAGCGTTGCTTCCCACTTGGGCCGAGCACGTCCAAAAAACTACGAAAACGGCGGCATAATGCGCCTCGCACCACCAATTGCGTTGCACCCCTGAGACTTCGCTGGCAGTCCAAGGCAAACGCTCTGCCCGCTGAAATTGCAGGTGCGGGCTAAGCCACCAGCCGCGCCTCCATTCGCGCCACCAGCGACGTATCCGCGCCCAGCACCGCCTCGGCATAAGCCTCCAGCGTCCCATGCTCGCGCGCAATCGCGGCGAAGGCGCTTTCCAGAAACTCCGGCTGCACCGACATCACCATGCGCAGTGCGCCATCGTCCATCCTGGGCCCGAAGCTGGCGCGCACACTCACCGCCGCTGCCGCAATCCGCGCTTCGGAATTGCCGGCGGTGTTGGTGAGGAGGTAGTCCTCCATCACATCATCATGATGCACGCCCAGCAGCCGGTGGACCACCGCCACGCCCACGCCGGTGCGGTCCTTGCCCGCAAAGCAATGCAGCAGGCTCGGCCGCGCGTCGTCCGCCAGCGTTTTCAGATAGAGCCGGAACGTGCCGACCAGCACAGGGCGGAACGGCAGCCGGGCATAGAGCTTGACCATCGACTCGCGCGCTTCGTCGGCCGTCTGGATTCCTTCCGCGGCCTCGTCGTGCGCGGCCTTGCCGTGCTCGCTCGCGGTCTCGCCGGGATGGAAAACCACATCGCCCGCGAACGCCTCATGCCGCAGGCAGGGGTAGGACGCACGCTCGCTATCGCCGCGCAGGTCGATAACCTTGGCGATGCCGACGCTGTGCACCGCCTCCAGATCGTCCGCCGTCGCGCCGAAGTGCTGGCCTGAACGCCACAGGTGCCCCATGCGCAGCTTTCCGCCTCGCGCCGCGTAGCGGCCATAGTCGCGAAAATTGTGAATGCCGCTCAGCGGCAGAACCCGGTCTTGCATCATGCCCCCCTGTCAGATCGGCAAGGCCATTGCCAGAGCTTCAAGACCGCCGCGTTGCAGCTTAGGCAAACAAATGCGCATTTCCCAAGGCCCGTTTGTGTCGAGCGAAGTCGAGACATCAGACACTGCGCTTGGTGTCCCGACTTCGCTCGACACAAACGGTGAAGGTTCAGCGGGCGGCCAGCGGGATGGAAATGCCAATCACGCAAACCCGTGCGCCAAAAACCGCTCCGCGCACCCCGCAAGCACCGCTGCCCCCAGCGGCATCACGCTCTCGTCGATCATCATCCGCGTCGAATGAATCGAGCAGCAGCTCTTCCAGTCCGCGCCCTCATGCGCCACGCCAAGGAAGAACATCGCGCCTGGCGTTTGCTCCAGCACATAGGCAAAGTCCTCAGCGCCCATGATCGGGTGCGAGAGGCGCAGGAACTTGTCCTCGCCCGCCAGTGCGCGCGCCACGCCCTCACCCAGATCGACCGCACGCGCATCGCACACCGTCACCGGAAATCCCGGCACGATCACGGTCGTCGCGGTCAGCCCGTGCGCCGCCGCAATGTGTTCGGCCAGCCGTGCCAGTTCCTCCCGTAGCCGCTCGCGGTTCGCCGCCGAAAGCGTGCGCAAGGTGCCCAGCAGATGCGCCGTATCGGGGATTACATTGTAAGCCGTGCCCGACTCGATCTTCGAAACGGTCGCCACCACCGGATCGGCGACCGAGAAGCGCCGCGTAACCATCGCCTGGATCGCGCTGACGATCTCGCAGGCAACCGGCACCGGATCGAGCGTGTCGTGCGGCATTGAGGCATGGCCGCCATCGCCCTTGATCGTGATCTCGAATCGGTCCGCCGAAGCCAGCAACGGCCCCGCCTTGCCCGCCACGATCCCATGCGGGCTGTTGGGCATGATGTGGAGCGCAAAGGCCGCATTCGCCTTCGGTTCCAGGAGCCCGTCGTCGATCATGAACCGCGCGCCGTGATGCCCTTCCTCGCCCGGCTGGAACATGAACTGCACTTCGCCGGCAAGGTCAGCCCGCCGAGCGCATAGCAACTCCGCCGCCCCCGCCAGCATTGCCGTATGCGCATCGTGCCCGCAGGCATGCATCCGCCCCGCAAACGCCGAGGCAAACTCCAGCCCCGTCTCCTCGGGCATTTCCAGCGCATCCATATCCCCTCGCAGCAGCACGCGCCTGCCTGCTCCCGCCTCGCCCGTCAGCGTCGCGACAAGCCCAGTCGTCGAAGGCCCCTCACGCCAAGTCAGCGGTAGGTGCGCCAATGCCGCGCGCACTTTGGCCGATGTCAGCGGCGTGTGCAGCCCCAACTCTGGCTCGGCATGGATCGCGCGCCTGAGCGCCGTGATCTGCGGCTCAAGGCTGCGGGCCTGCTCCAGAAGATCGGCATGCAGCATGGGAGGCTCCTTCGGCGCGGTCAGGCTGCCAGCATAAGCTGTAGCGTGCACCCATGTCGAGGTTCCCCCTTGCACACCGCACGCACCCGGTTTAACCGGTTGATTAAGACATTTGGGAGAAACACCATGGCCGAAGCCTATATCATCGATGCCGTTCGCACCCCGCGCGGGGTGGGCAAGCCGGGCAAGGGCGCGCTGTCACATCTGCATCCGCAGCACCTTGCCGCCACTGTCATGAAGGCGCTGGCGGAGCGCAACAAGCTCGACACTTCGACCGTGGACGACATCATCTGGTCGACCTCCAGCCAGGTCGACAAGCAAGCCGGCGATCTGGGCCGCATGGCCGCGCTTGCAGCTGGCTTTGATATTTCGGCCAGCGGCACCACGCTTGATCGGTTCTGCGGCGGCGGCATCACCTCGGTGAACTTGGCAGCGGCCACGGTCATGTCGGGCATGGAAGACTGCGTGATCGCGGGCGGCACCGAAATGATGAGCTTCACGGCGGCCCATGCGGCGGCCAACGCCAATGCCGGCTTCCCGCCGCGCCTGATGGGTTCGGGCAACGCGGCGCTCGATGCGATGCACCCGCAGTCGCACCAGGGCATCTGCGGCGATGCCATCGCCACGATCGAGGGCATTGACCGCGAAGCGCTCGATGCGCTCGCGCTCGTCAGCCAGCAGCGCGCCGATGTGGCGATCAAGGAGGGCCGCTTTGCCAAGTCGGTCGTGCCCGTGCTCAATGAAGACGGCACCGTCGCTCTGGACCACGAGGAATTCCCCCGCCCCGAAACAACCGCCGAAGGGCTCGCCAACCTCAAGCCCGCGTTCGCCGGGATGATGGACTTCGACCTCGGCGGCGGCGTGACCTTCCGGGGGCAAATCAACCGCCGCTATCCAGACGTGGACATCAAGCCGGTCCACCACGCGGGCAACTCCTCGGGCGTGGTCGATGGTGCGGCGGCGCTGCTCATCACCTCGCCTGCCTATGCCGAAAAGCATGGGCTCAAGCCACGCGCGCGCATCGTCGCCTATGCCAACCAGGGCGATGACCCGACGCTGATGCTCAACGCGCCGGTGCCCGCCGCGAAGAAGGTTCTCGCCAAGGCCGGCCTGACCAAGGAAGACATCGACGTTTGGGAAATCAACGAGGCCTTCGCGGTCGTCGCCGAAAAGTTCATCCGCGATCTGGAGCTTGACCGCGCCAAGGTAAACATCAACGGCGGCGCGATGGCGCTCGGCCATCCGATCGGCGCGACCGGCTCGATCCTCATCGGCACCGCGCTCGATGAACTGGAGCGATCGGGCGGCCGCTACGGCCTTGTCACGATGTGCGCGGCAGGTGGCATGGCACCGGCGATCATCAT
>CANEVG010000235.1 GCA_947442095.1 Sphingomonadaceae bacterium | reverse complement strand
TGCTCGATCCCGCGACCACTGCCCAGCTCAAGGGCTATCTCGGCAATCTGCGCCATCCCATCGAACTGGTCGGCAGCCTCGACAGCAGCGCCAAGGCTGCCGACATGCGTAGCCTCGTCGAGGAAATTGCCGCGCAGTCGGACAAGGTCTCGGCGCGCTTCGACGGCACCAGTGCCCGCACGCCGAGCTTTGCGATCGGCACCGTGGGCGAAGTACCGCGGGTCACCTTTGCAGGTCTGCCACTTGGGCACGAATTCACCTCGCTGATCCTAGCGCTGCTGCATGTTGGTGGCCACCCGCCGAAGGAAGAGGCTGAACTCCTTGCTACCGTGCCCGGCCTTTCCGGCCCGCTGCATTTCGAGACGTTCTTCTCGCTGACCTGCCAGAACTGCCCCGATGTCGTGCAAGCGCTCAACATCATGGCCGCGCTCAACCCTCAAGTCACGCACGTCGCCATCGACGGCGCGCTGTTCAAGGACGAGGTCGAGCGGCGCAAGATCATGGCCGTGCCGCAGGTTTTTCTCAACGGCGAGCCATTCGGGCAAGGCCGCATGGACCTCGCCCAGATCGTTTCCAAGCTCGACAGCGGCGCGGTCGCCCGCGCGGCGGAGAAGATCGCGGCGAAGGATCCCTTCGATGTGCTCATCGTTGGCGGCGGACCTGCAGGGGCGGCAGCGGCGATCTATGCCGCGCGCAAGGGCATCCGCACCGGCGTCGTGACCGAACGCTTCGGCGGGCAGGTGCTCGATACCATGGGCATCGAAAACTTCATCTCGGTCCAGCACACCGAAGGCCCGCGTCTTGTCGCGCAGCTTGAGAACCACGTTAAGGACTATGACGTTGATGTCATGAACCTGCAGAAGGCGGTTGGCCTGAAGGCGGCGAACGGCGACGGACTAGCGACGGTCGAGCTGGAAAGCGGGGCAAGCCTGCGCGCGAGAACGGTTATCCTCTCGACCGGCGCGCGCTGGCGGCAGATCGGCGTGCCGGGCGAGGAAGAGTACCGCAACAAGGGCGTCGCCTATTGCCCGCATTGCGATGGCCCGCTCTACAAGGGCAAGCGCACCGCGGTGATTGGCGGCGGAAACTCGGGCGTCGAGGCAGCAATCGATCTTGCGGGCATCGTGGCGCATGTCACGCTGATCGAGTTCGACAGCGAACTGCGCGCGGATGCGGTGCTGCAGAAGAAGCTGCGCAGCCTGCCCAATGTCACGACCATCACCTACGCGCTCACCACCGAAGTGCTGGGGAACGGCGAGAAGGTCACGGGCCTTGTTTATCGCGACCGCACTGACGATGCGCTGCACACCGTGGAACTCGAAGGCATCTTCGTGCAGATCGGGCTGGTTCCCAACACCGAGTGGCTCAAAGGCGCAGTCGCCATGACCAATCGCGGTGAGATCGAGATCGACCCGCATCTGGCGACAAGCGTGCCGGGCGTGTTTGCTGCGGGCGATGTCACCACCGTGCCGTTCAAACAGATCGTGATCGCGATGGGTGAGGGCTCTAAGGCCGCGCTTTCGGCCTTCGACTACCTTATCCGGCATTGATCATACGGCGTGCAAGGCTGCACCGAAGCCCGGCACGCTGCCCCCCTCACGCTGCTGCCCCCTCGCGGTGTAGTGCGACAAAAGGTTTTGCTTCACCGCCCCACTGCTTTTAAGGCTACCGTTTTATGGCCCCTCCGGCCGTTCAGTGTCCATGAGGAAAGCCTGCACGTGTCCACGGAAACCATGAGCCGGCAAGCTGTGACGCCCGGGCTCGATCTTGACGGGCTCGACGGTGTGCTGGGCATCCATATCGGCACTGCCAATTCACTGTTGCTCTCGCGCCTCGAACGCCAGCTCGAAAATTTCAAGGTCACGCCCAAGCAGGTGGCGATCCTGTGGCTCGTCAATGCCAATCCGGGGGTCAAGCAGTCCGATCTCTCGCGCTTCTTCAAGATTGAGCGGCCCACCGTGCACCAGTTCGTGCGCCAGCTGACGCTGAATGGCCACCTGGTTTCGGAACCATCGAAGTTGGATCGGAGGGCAGGGGGGCTCTGGATCACCGAGACAGGCTCTGCAACGCTCACCGCTGCCCGCGAGATCATCTTTACCGACGAGAGCGAACTGCTAGCGCCCCTCACACCGGCTGAGAGGGCAGAGCTTTTCCGGCTGGTGATAAAGCTCTATCTTTCGGCACCGGCCAGACATTGAAGGCCGAAACGGAACCTTACACTTGGTGAAACAGCTCATTAAGACCGTAGACAGGCCGCCGGTCGCATAAGCAGGGCGGGATTGCAGCGGAGATTACGATGAAGGGTTTGAAGGCACGTCTGCGCATGGTGGGACTGGGCGTCGCTGCCCTGACGGCGCTAGCAGGTGCGGCGCAAGCGGCGGGGACCGCAGGCGATCCGGTTAAGGGCAAGACGGTGTTTGCGCGCTGCGCAGCCTGTCACGATCTCAATACCGGCGCGGTCCGCATGGGTCCCAGCCTGAAGGGAATTATTGGCCGTAAGGCCGGTTCAGTGGCAAATTTTGGTTATTCGGCAGGCATGAAGGGCAAGGGCGTAGTCTGGAAGGAAGACACGCTCGATGCTTTCCTCACCAGTCCGATGAAATATGTGCCAGGCACGCGCATGGCGTTCCCGGGCATTGCGAACGCCAAGGACCGGGCAGACGTGATCGCCTATCTCAAGCAGGCCGCGCGCTGATCCGGTACGCATAGCCAGGCCAGATCTTTCAAGGGCACCGCGTCTAGCGCGCGGTGCCCTTTTTGCGTTCATGCCTATGCGACTGAATTTTGCAGCCCTTCCGGGCAAGACGGACAAAGCAAGCCCGGCATTCGGCCGCGCCCGATCGGAGTGAATTTTATGGCCCTTGCCCCGTCCGCGGCGACGAGGATCGCTTCGCAGGCGGCATAGGGTGAGGACGGGCATATCGACGTGCCGGAATTGCGCGTGTTCGTCATGGCGCTGTTCTTCATTTTCGGCGGCATCACCTCGCTCAATGATGTGATCATTCCCAGGCTCAAGGATCTCTTCACGCTCAACTATGCGCAGGCGATGCTGATCCAGTCGGCTTTCTTTGCCGCCTATGCCATTGTCGGCAGTCCGGGTGCGGCACTGGTCAAGCGCGTGGGCTATATGCGCGGTGCGGTGATCCCGCCGCTGACCGGACAGCTGGCCGACAGCACGGGTAGCCTCGGCTTGCGTTTTCGCTTCCTGCGCTGTGTTATGCGGTGATCGCAGGGTTCGGGCTGTTTACGCGCCGCACGGCAGCGACCTGAACCGGGAACGCTGACGGTCCGGGGTCGCTGCTTCGGGGCCGCTTCGGAGATTGTTCTACCCGGGCAGTTGACAATGAGCTGCGAGCGCCCAAATTTACGATTATGCTATCGCAAAAGACGCGTTACACGATCCGCGCACTGCAGCACTTGTCCGATACGTTCGGACAGGGTCCAGTGCGCCTTGATGCCATAGCCGAAGCGCAGAACATTCCGCGCAAGTTCCTGACCGTGATCCTCTCCGAGATGGCGCGTGAGGGGATCGTAGCTTCGCATCGCGGGCGTGAGGGCGGGTATGAACTTGCGCTCGCGCCGGTCGATATCCGCTATGGCGATATTATCCGCCTCACGCGCGGCAGCCTCGCGCTAACTCCCTGCGCCAGCCGCAACGCGCACGAAACCTGCAACAACTGCTTGCCCGAGGCCGAGTGCAGGCTGCGCGGCCTCATGTTGCAACTGCGCGACGAAATGGCCGCCATGCTCGACCGGGTCACCCTAGCGGACGCGATCGTCCTCGAACCGCCGTTCGATTCATCTGAAGTGCAGGCCGCCCAATAGACCGGCTGGCTTGCCAACTCGGCAAGTGCGGCAAAACTGCCGAACTTCACTTGGCGTTCAGGGGGGCGCTGGCTATACAACCGGCATGATTGATCACGTTTCAGCTTCAGCTTCGGGCCGCAGCCCGCTGCGCTTCGCCCTTCTTGCCGCCGTTGTCGTGGCACTTGGCTCCACCGCCGGGTGCGCGGGCTCCAAGGCGAAGAAGGACGTCGCTTACGTCGCGCGCGATGTCGATACGCTTTATGCCGCCGCGAAGGACAGGCTTGATCGGGGCGATGCTAAGCAGGCTGCCGCCCTGTTCGACGAGGTGGAGCGCCAGCACCCCTATTCGCCCTGGGCCCGCCGTGCCCAGCTGATGAGCGCATTCAGCTACTATGCCGCGCGCGATTATGCCAAGTCGGTCCAGTCGGCGCAGCGTTTCCTCTCGATCCACCCGGGCAACAAAGACGCGCCATACGCCTATTATCTCGTCGCGCTGTGCTATTACGAGCAGATCAGCGACGTGACGCGCGACCAGAAGATAACCCAGCAGGCCCTGACCGCACTGACCGAAGTCACCCGGCGCTATCCGGCCACGACGTATGCTACCGACGCGCGGCTCAAGCTCGATCTGGTCAATGATCACTTGGCCGGCAAGGAAATGGAGATCGGCCGCTTCTACCAGCGCAGCGGCAAATGGCTGGCCGGAACGCTTCGCTTCCGCACCGTGATCGAGAAGTATCAGCAGACGAGCCATACGCCCGAGGCGCTGTATCGCTTGGTCGAGAGCTATCTCGTGCTCGGCCTGCCCGAACAGGCGCAGAAGTCCGCCGCCGTGCTGGGCGCCAACTATCCCGGCAGCGAGTGGTACGAACGTGCCTACAAGCTGATGGAAGACAAGGCCCCGGGCACGACGGCCAGCTGATCGGCGCGAGGCCTGAACACGTCAGGCAGCTGCGCGTTCTCGGCGCGATAGTGCGGCATCGGTCAGCGCCTTGATGAACTGGTCGGTTGCGCTTTCCCAGCTATAGCTGCGGCCATGGGCCGCAGCCTCCCTGCGGTCGCAGGCCAGAGCCTGTGCAATGGCGAGGGCTAGATCATCGTGCAACGCGCCGACCGGCTCCGGCAGGATACCTTGCGGCCCCAGACCGCCCACGCCCACCACATCTACCGGGCCAGGGACAGGATAGCCGGCAACCGGCAAACCGCACGCCATGGCTTCGATCATCACGAGGCCGAACGTATCGGTCTTGCTTGGAAACACAAAGACATCGGCCGAGCAATAGGCCTGCGCGAGGGTCGTACCCGAAAGCGCGCCGAGGAAAAGCACCTCGGGATAGCTCGCGCGCAGCCGCGCAAGATCGGGGCCATTGCCGACCACCACTTTGGTCCCGGGCACTTTGGCATCAAGGAACGCGCCAAGATTCTTCTCGATCGCCACACGGCCGACGTTGAGCAGGATCGGGCGCGGACAGTCCGCCAAGGCTTCAAGCGGCGCATGGCCGGGATGGAACACGGTGCCGTCGATCCCGCGTGACCAAAGCGCGGACTGCATGATCCCATGGTTGGCGAGTTCGGCCGCGAGCGTCGGCGTGGACACCAGCACGGCGTGGCTCGGGGCATGGAAGCGCCGCATGATTGGCCAGAACCGGGCCGGAGAAAGCCCGGTACGAACCGCGGCATAATCGGGGAACCGGGTGTGAAATGCGCTGGTGAACGGTATGCCATTGGTCCTGCACCAGCCGCGCGCGCTCCAGCCGATCGGACCTTCGGTAGCGATATGCACGATATCGGGCCGGAACCGGGTCAGCATGCGGCGCGTGCGGAAGCGCGGCAGCATCGCCAGCCGGATTTCGCTATAGCCGGGCAGGCCGAACGTGAAAAACTGGTTCGGGGTGACGAGCAAGACCTCATGACCCCGCGCGATCACGTGCTCGATCGTGGTTGCAAGCGTGCGCACCACACCGTTTACTTGCGGATGCCAGGCATCGGTGCAGATTGCGATCTTCATGCGTCTTCTCGTGCAGGCTGCGGTTCGGCGGCAGCCTTGGCTGTGCTGGCCTGCGCTTCCGCGAAGCACACCGCAGCCCAGTCCACGATGGTGATTGCACCCTGAAAATCCTCCACCAGCGCGGTGCAGCTTTCGACCCAGTCGCCATCGTTGTAGTAGGTGATCTCGCCGATCTG
>CANEVG010000234.1 GCA_947442095.1 Sphingomonadaceae bacterium | reverse complement strand
TGGGGCGTGGCAGCCAGCAGCACGGGCCGGGGCATATATGCCGGCACGGCAGTTTCCGCCTGAGCGTTTACCTCCGGCATTTCAGGAGCAGGTTCGGCGGGTGCTTCAGTTGCTTGCGCGGCTCCCGCTTCGGCCTCTGCTGCTGTCTCCCGGGCTTCCACCTGATCCAGTGCGGCAAAGGGCGCGGGTTCAGCGAAGGGCGCGACACCGGGCATGGTCTGACCAGTAGCCGGCACTCCGGCATTATCCGGAGCGAAGAAATCCGCAGGGCTGTGCGGCGTGTCCGCATCGAGTTCGGCAAAGTCCAGTGCCGCAAGGTCAAGCGGTTCCTGCGCGCCTGCGCCGCCGGGAGTGTAGACAGGGAGCCATGTTTCCGGCGCAGATTCCGCAGCGCCGGATGTGGCAAGGCCCTGCGAGCGGTGCCCGCCAGGCACTGCTGGAACCATCAGGTCTTCGGTAAACGGTTCGACCGGATCGGCGAACGCTTCGGTCAGCACGAGCGGGCGGCGCGGCGGCGCATCGGGATGGGCATCGCGGGCGCGAACCTTGGGAACGCCAGGTTGATCGTCTTGGGCCGCAAATGGCGCAGAGAACGGGGCGGGACCGGCATCGACAGCCGCATTTGCAGTCTTGGGACGCAAACGCATGCCCAGCACGAGGCCGAGTGCCGCGCCTACGACTGTGAGCGCAAGGGCAACCAGCAAATGTGCCGTCAGCCCCAGCGGCGGCGCGGCGGCAGGAACCAGCGCGGGCAGGCCCATGGCCATGACCAGCTTGCCCAGCACGGCAGAGGAAATGGCCAAGCTGCCAAGGCCGAAAAGGGCAGCAAACCAGAGCGCGCCAAAGGCCGGAAACAGTCGGTGGCTGGTGACAGATGACTGGGCAGCGGGACGCTTCGGACCTTTGCGGCCCTTCTCGGCGGCGCGGTCGTTCTTTTCCGCACGCCTAGCTGCCTTCTTCCGGCGCACGGGGGCTTCTTCTTCCGGATCCGGCTTGCCCCAATCCGTTTTGGCCTGAACCTTCTGGCGGAACGTACTCATAGCGTTTTGCAGACCCTGAACTGGGTGGAAACCTTACGGCAAACCCGCTCCCTTCCCTTGCGGTCAGGCAGCAGCACTGGAAATTGCTTGCCTTTGGGTTAACAGGGTTTGGTAAACAGGATCATAACGCCGCACATTCGCCGCCCAATCGTGCGCCTTTTCGACAAAGGCGCGCGCGACCGTGCGCCGGGCATCCCACATCGCGGTATCGCCGAGCAAGCCGGCCATGGCCGCCGCGAGTGCCGCCGGATCGTCGGCTGCGAACAGCGTGCCCGTGACCCCGTCCTTGATCAGTTCGCGGTGTCCACCTACCGCGCTTGCTGCCACCAGCTTGCCCTGGGCCATGGCCTCGAGCGGCTTCAGCGGGGTGACAAGCTCGGTCAGCCGCATCGCCTTGCGCGGATAGCAGACAACATCCACCAGCGCATAGTAGCGATCCACCTCGTGGTGCGGCACGCGTCCAGTGAAATGGATGGCAGCCGCCGCCGGAGACGCGGCCGCCTGCGCGCGCAGCGCCGCATCGGCAGGGCCGCCGCCCACCAGCAGCAGCCGGGCATCGGGCTGGGCGGCGAGAATCGCAGGCATCGCGGCGATCAGACCATCAAGCCCTTCATAAGGATAGAAGCTGCCAAGGAAGCCGATGACCGGCCCTAAACCCAGCCCCAAGCTTTGCGCGAAGGCGGCGTCGCGCGGCAGTGGCTGGCCGAACAGCGCCAGATCGACGCCATTGGGCATGATCGTAATTCGCTCCGCCGCGTTGCCGCGCGCGATCAGATCACTGCGCAGGCCCTGGCAGATCGTGATGACGGCATCCGCCCCCTTTACCACCCGGTCCTCCAGCGCGCGCGTCAGCCGGTAGCGCAGCGAGCCTTCGCGGCCCGTGCCATTCCCCACGGCGGCATCTTCCCAGAAGGCGCGAATCTCGTAAACCACCGGAATAGAGAGCCGCCGCCCCGCGCGCAGTGCGGCCAGCCCGCCTAGCGCGGGCGAGTGGGCATGCAGAATCTCGGGCCGCCATATGCGGGCCACGGCCTCGATCCGGCGGGCCAGCGCGCTGATTTCCTGCCACTCACCAAGGCCCGGGGTGCCGGAAGGCTGGCCTGGCGTGCGGTGAAACAGCAGGCCATCATGCACTTCGGGCGCATCGGCCGGAACAAGTTCAGGCCCCTGTCCTTCCTGCCGCCGCCCGGTCACGCAGCGCACCGAATGGCCGAGCGCTTCCTGCGCCTTCAGGATAGCGCGGGTGCGGAAGGTGTAGCCGCTCTGCAGCGGCAGGCTGTGATCGAGAATATGGAGCACCCGGGTCATAAGAATGGCCATATCGCGGCAGGGCTTAACGCCGCGTCAACCGAGATTGCCTAAAGCTGCGGTCAGACGGTCCGATCAGGGGCCGGTGAAAGCGCAGGCGCCCCCGCATGATCGACAACTTCACCGTGGTGCTGCCGCATGTGCTGATGGCGATTGCCATCTGGCGGCTGCTCCGGCGTGACGATCTTGATCAGGATCCGATCCTGCCGGGTACCACCGAGGCACTGGGACGACTGAAACGCGGCTTCGCCAAGGCCCAAGGCAGCGCAAAGCAGCGCAACGACGCGCAGCCGGCCGGAAAACAGCCGGACGGGAAGCCGCCGCGTGCTTAATCTCTTTCTCACCGCATTTGTCGCCGCGTTTCTGGCTGCGGGTGTGCGGCGTCCGTTCTTGTTCGTACTGGCCTATGCCTACATCGATATTGTCGCGCCGCAAAAAGTGACCTGGGGTTTCCTCCAGCAAGTACCGGTCTCGCTGATCGCCTTTGTTTGCGCGGTGCTGGCCTGGCTGGTGGCCGAGGACAAGAACGGCATCCGCATTTCACCGCGCCAGTTCGTGTTGCTGCTGCTGATCGTCTATTGCGGGCTGACCACGCGCTCGGCCGACTTCCCCGAACCCGCGCTCGAAAAATGGGGCTGGGTTTGGAAGACGCTAGTTTTCGCGCTGTTCCTGCCGCTGACCTTGCGCACGCGGCTTCGCATCGAATCGCTGGTCCTGATCATGGTGCTTTCGGTCGGCGTGATTGCGATCGGCGGCGGGATCAAGACCATCACTTCCGGTGGCGGTGGCTATGGCGAACTCAAGCTGCTGGTGAGCGACAACACCGGGCTCTATGAAGGCAGCACCCTGTCAACTGTCGCGGTTGCAACCATTCCGCTGATCGCCTGGCTGGCCCGATACGGCACGGTCTTTCCGCCGGGCCGGCTCGTTCGGCTATTTGCCTTGGCGCTGGGCTTTGCCTGCTGCCTGATCCCGATCGGCACCCAGACCCGCACCGGGCTGGTCTGCCTTGTCATTTTGGCCGGGCTTTCCTTGCGCACAGTCAAGCGGCCGCTGCTGTATGTGGGTGTGATCGCAGGGCTCGCCACCGCCGCGGTGCCGTTCCTGCCGCAAAGCTATATTCAGCGGATGAACACGATCGAGAACCACCAGTCCGATCAGTCGGCCTCGACGCGCGTGGCGGTGTGGAAGTGGACGCTCGAATTCGTGAAAACCCATCCTTTTGGCGGGGGCTTCGATGCGTTTCGCGGAAACAGCGTCAGCTATGACACGATCAAGGCCAACAAGGCGGGCTCCAATAACACCGCAATCGAAACCGAGCGGATCGTGGAGAAGGCTCGCGCCTATCATTCAAGTTACTTCGAGATGCTGGGCGAACAGGGTTGGCCCGGGCTGGCGCTCTGGCTGATCATCCAGCTTTCGGGCTTGTTCCAGCTTGAGCTAATCCAGCGCCGCCTGCGCCGCAGCACTGATGCACTGGATGGTTCCGACAGGGCGCTCGCATTGGCACTGCAAGCCGGGCACTTCATCTACATGTTCGGTGCTTTGTTCGTTGGCATTGCCTTCCAGCCGTTCATGTTCATGCTGGTCGGCCTGCAAATTGCCCTCGCCATGCAAGTGAACCGCCGCATGGCTGCGCTGTCGCCGAGGCAGCGGCATGAGGGACCGGGGATGCGCGGCAGCAGGCCAGGCAAAGTCCATCCCGGCGGCCCAGCTCATGAGCCCGGCTTTGAGCCAGCTCTTGAAAGGATCTCACCGTGACCGCTCAGGCCAGGTTGACAACTGGGCCGACCGGTCGGCTCGAGGCCCTGACAGGGCTGCGCGGACTAGCTGCGTGGTACATTGTGTTTTTCCACCTTCGCCTCTCGCTGACAGACCTGCTGCCCTCCCCGGTGATCACGGCCCTTGCCCGTGGCTACCTTGCGGTGGACCTGTTCTTCATGCTTTCCGGGTTTGTGATGTGGCTCAATTACGCAGAGCGCCTCCAAAGCCTAAATCGCAGCGCAATCGGGCGCTTCTGGTGGCGTCGCTTTGCGCGGATCTGGCCGCTGCACGCGGTGATGCTGGTAGGCTTTGCCGTGCTCGCGGCGGCCCTCGCGCTGAAGGGCGGGGATCGGTCCGGCTATCCGCTTGGCGAAGTGCCGCTGCATCTGCTGCTGATCCAGAATTGGGGCTTCACCCGCGCGCTTGCGTGGAACCATCCGGCTTGGTCTATCAGCGCCGAAATGGCGGCCTATCTGCTGTTTCCGCTGTTGGCCTGGTTTGGCAGCCGGAACTTTGGCCCGGCCGCGCTGGTGCTAGGTATCGGCGTCCTGCTCTGCGCACTTTGCGGGGTGTTTGCTGCTGCGGGCTTCGCCAGTCTTGGCCAAGGGATCACCTCACTCGGGCTGGTGCGCTGCCTTATTGAGTTCACCGTCGGCACGCTGGCGGCGCGGCTATGGCTAGGCTGGCACGCCTTGCCTGCCACGCGATTGATCGCTGCCCTTTGCGCCGCAGGCGCAGCGGCCAGCTGGGCAACCGGACTGGTGCTTGACCTGCCGGAAACAGCCTGGGCGCCGCTGCTCATGGTGCTTGTGCTGCTCGCCATCGCCCTCAACCAAGGCTGGGTTGCTCGCTTGCTCGGGGCAGGACCGCTGCACTGGCTGGGGGAGGTCAGCTATTCAACTTACCTTAGCCATTTTGGCCTGTTTATTGTCTTCAAGCTGCTGTTCGCTGCAGCCGACCTGCAACTCGGCGCGCTGCAACTTGCCGGATTGGTGGCGCTGCTCGTGCTAGTCTCCGGCTTGTTACATGCGATGGTAGAACTGCCGGCCCAGCGCGCTATCAACGCGCTGCAACCAAACCTGCGCAGGCGCGCTGCGCTGGCCCGATGAACCAGACCATTGCACCCCGCCCCGCGAGCCGCCAAGAAGGGGGCAAATCGGCAAACGGGAGATGAAGCCATGCGGAGAATGCCAGCGAGCGAGATGAAGGCCCTGGTCGGCCAGGTGGTCGGTACATCGGAATGGGTCGAGGTCACGCAGGAGCGGATCAACCAGTTCGCTGAGGCGACGGGCGATTTCCAGTTCATCCATATCGATGAAGAGAAAGCCAAGCTGACCCCCTTCGGCGGCACCATCGCGCACGGGTTCCTCACCCTTTCGCTCATTCCGCTGCTGACCGCCCAGAGCGATTGCCCACGCCCGGCGGACGTGAAGATGGGCGTCAATTATGGGGGCAACAAGACGCGGTTTCTGGCACCTGTGCGATCCGGCAAGCGGGTGCGCGGCGTGTTCAAGCTGTTGGAGCTGGACGAGAAGCGCCCGGGGCAGTGGCAGCAATCGATGGAGATCACGGTCGAGATCGAGGGCGAGCCCAAGCCCGCACTGATGTGCGAGTGGATTACCCAGTTCTTCGTGTGAATTGAGGAGGTAAAGCACTTCCTGACCCTCCCCCGTGCGGGGGAGGCTGGCTGGGGGTGACCGGAGCTTGATGGCGAGGGGGGATACCCCTCCCCACCGGGGAAGGGGAGCAGCGCCGGGCGGATGCCGCTGTTACGCCACCACGCTGAGTTTGCGGGCCATGCTGTGGCTCCTGACCCAGCCTTCGACCACCGGGGCGATAGAAGTCCGCCAGCGTGAGCCGTTGAAGATACCGTAGTGCCCAACC
>CANEVG010000233.1 GCA_947442095.1 Sphingomonadaceae bacterium | reverse complement strand
TGCATTGGGCTATGATGCTCTCCGTCGTACCTGGCCTTCTCGGGATGCTGCTTGGTGTCGCAGTCTTAATCATTGGCTTGATCAGGCGCCGCATGACCCGGCCGGCCGCGTAACCAATGGGCTCCATGGCGCGTTTCAGCCGACATTTCCCAGATAGGCCCCAAGAGAAGGCCGATCGAAGGCAAGGTTGCCGGGTGGGACGACATTGCGCAACCGGATTTTCGTGTGCAGGCGCGTCAAGCCGCTCCTTAAAGCATCAATCTGGCAATAGGTTTGCTCGGCCTGGGAAAAAGTGCGATTTTCACGGAAATCGGGCACAACTTGCCCGTCGGTGCCGATGCAGGGCTCAGAGCTTGCGGTCAGCATGGGGTGGGCGTTCTACATCGCAGATCAGCGATGTCGGCAAAGATACTGTGGACCAGGTCTCAGTGCACCGCTTCTGCCCTGTCCCGCAGCACCACTGATCTATTCAAGCATCACGGATAGCCCGCATCAACCGGCTAGCAGCCCGCCTGAGCTCAACAGCCTCGTTGGTATCGCCGCCATGCTTCCAGCTACCGTTGCGCTCACGAACCGAAAGCATCGGCATGATCTTTCAGCCTAACAGCGCGACCGCGCGAAAAGCGAGAGTGAGCAGGAGTACGGCAGGGCTTGCCAGCAGTGACAGTCCGGCTATCCAGCCCTTCCTCGCTCCCGTTATCGTGAGCACTATCGCAGCCTTGAATGCCATGTTGATAGCTACCGTTCCGGCGAGGGCCATTGCAGCGATGGACACCGGGATGGCATCGGCCGGCAGGACCGAATAGGCGACTATCGATGCGTCGACATCGAAGCTGCCCGCGATGAACAAAGAAATTGCCGCGCCTGTCTCGCCAAATTCGACCTGCGCCCACCGCACCAGCAACGATGCCGCTGCCACTGCCACCAGGAACCCGATGGCGGGTAAAAGATCGAAAGGCTTGGCTGTCGGGGCGGTTTTCGAACTGGTTCCAGGCAGCTCCCGCTTCCAGATCAAGCCTGCCAGTGCAAAAGCCGTGACCGTTGCGGGACCAAGCAACCACAGCAATTGGACAGCTGCCGCGGGGGCAAGAATGGCAACAAGCACCAGCACGCGCAGATACATTACAGCACTGGCCAAGGCGATTCCGGTCGCAAAAGGGCCGGCTTCCCCTTCTTTCAGCTTGCTCGCGAATGCCGCGGTAACCGCAGTCGAGGAATAGGCGCCCCCGATAAGCGCGGTGGCGATGGTGCCGCGGTTCTGCCCGATTTTCCGGTTGAAGATATACGCCAGCACAGAGAAGCCGGTCACCAGCAGCACAACTAGCCAAAGCTTGAACGGATTCCACGCCCCGTAAGGACCGTATTCGGCGTCAGGAAGGAACGGGAGTACTGCCACTGCAATCACGGCATAGTTGGCGATCGCTCGGATCTCCTGCCCCGAAAGCGTTTCGAGCAAGCCGTGCAAGGGCTTGCGTAAAGCAAGGACCAGAGTGATTACTGCGGCGCCGGCCAGGGCGATGGCAGCAAGGCCCGCGCCTGCCAATAAGCCCAAGCCAAGAGTAACCATCGCGGAAACCATCGTCGTGGCGTCGCTGTCCATCTGGGTGGATCGGGGCTTTAGAAATGCGCCGACGAGGAGGGCCATCAGGCCTGCAAGAAGGATTGCGGCAAGAAGAGGGGATGATTGCGCCGCCAGGATCGCGATCAGCCCCCCGCAACCGCCGATCAGCGTGAAGGTACGAACCCCGGCCACGCGGGTGCCTTCCACTTCGTCGCGCTGGCGCCACCCGCGCTCGATCCCAACAAGTAAGCCTGAGGCAAGCGCGGCCAGCAAATAATACGCCAGGTTAACCTGCGCAGCCCAGTCGGTGCCTTCGAACATACGAACTGCATAGAGCGGCCCGATGATGACTGATACAAGTTCTTGATAATTGCCGTGGCGACACATGAGGAGCCCGGGAAGATAGGGGTTTTGCTTCCGATCTGGTAACATGCACTCGGGCTTCGTGTGGCCTGGTACTTTCCGCAGAACGGAAAGACATCTGACGAGGTCTGCAGCGATGACATCTTGCGCACTCGAAGAAGTTGAACTTAAACTGGAACTGACCGGCGAAGCAGCAGGCGCCTTCGAAACCGCAAAGCTGTTCGCGGTCGAGCCGGTTATCTCTCGTCAGCACTCTGTGTATTTCGACACATCGGATCATGCCCTTGCTCAAGCCGGGCTTTCCCTGCGCATACGGCGCGTTGCCGGGAAGTGGGTGCAAACGGTCAAGCGAAATGCCGGTGCTGAAGCAGGCTTGTTCATGCGGCAGGAGTGGGAACGCAGGGTCAAGGGCGACCAGCCCGTTCTCGACGGCACGACCCCGATCGAGGCCTTGCTCGCGGAACGCATCGTCGAGCTTGCCCCGGTGTTCATCATCCAGAACGAGCGACGGCTCTGGCAGCAGGACGGCATCGAAATCGCGCTCGATCGAGGACTTATCATCGCGGGCGAGCGTGAGACATTAGTGTGCGAAATTGAACTCAAACAAAAGGCCGGTGACTTCGCGACGCTGTTCGCCCATTCGCGGCGGATCGCAGCGGTTGCGCCAGTGCGGCTGGGTATGCTGAGCAAGACGCAACGTGGCTACCGCCTGCTCGGTCCCCTGCCCGGGGCAGCCAAAGCGGAGCCGATCGCGCTGACCTGCGCCATGACGGCAGCCGATGCATTCGAGGTGATCGCCCATGACTGCATCGCACAATTCCGGCTCAACGAGCTGCTGGTCCTTGAGAATCAGGAGCCCGACGCCCTGCATCAGGCTCGTGTGGCCTTGCGCCGCTTGCGCTCGGCGTTCTCGGTTTACCGCGCCATGTTGCCGGACAGCGAGTCTGCAGACCTTGGTGACGAGCTCCGCTGGCTGGCGGGCGCACTGGGCAGGGCGCGCGATCTTGATGTGCTCGTCGATCGTGCTGGTCAGGGATCGTTGTGCGAGCGGCTGACTGAAGCCCGGGGCGATGCCTATACGATGGCGACCGACGCATTGCAGTCCAAGCGGTCAAGGATACTGATGATCGATCTGGCCGAATGGCTTGCCATCGGGGGATGGCGCCTGCAGCACGAACGAGGAATCCGCGACCTGCCTGCACGCGAGGTCGCGTCAGAAGCGCTCAAACGCTACCATCGCAAGGTCAGGAAGGGCGGACGGAACCTCGAGGATCTGGACGACGCTGCACGGCACAAGGTTCGTAAGGCAGTAAAGAAGCTGCATTATGCGGCGGACTTCTTCGCTACGCTATACATGCGAAAACCCGAGATCCGGCGTCACAAACGGTTCATGCAGTCGCTGAAGGGCCTCCAGGACCAGCTTGGCACGCTCAATGACATAGCAAACGCACCGGAGGTACTAGCACGGCTCGGCCTAGCAAACCATCCGCAAGCCGCTGCCCTGTCTGGAGCGAAGCAGAAGCACCGGCTGCTTGCCGCAGCTGCCGCTTCAGTTGATGAACTTATTGGCGCGAAGCGGTTTTGGCGCTGAGGAGCCAAAGGGTCCTTTGCGGAAATCAGGAAGCCTCTGTGCTCGTTAAATTTTCCGGACAAGGCGCCTCAATTTGTATCAAGTATCGGTGGTGAAGCGTCCGGTTTTCTGGGTACGTCTCAGAGGGCCACTTCCCAGACCTTACCTGCGCTGCGATCACTTTGGCTAGGTGACCTTGGGTGGGCCAGAATTCCCCAACTTGTTGCATGCAACAAGTTGGGCTGAAATGTTCTTGTCCTTTGTGTGGCACCACACAGTCCTTAAGTATTTTGTAAAACTATATTTCACTGATGGCCGCACAAATAGTCCGGGCAATTCCGGGGCTTTGCCGTACGGTCGCGCGCACCTCAGGTCACTGGAGACTCGGGCAGCGCCAGCACCCTCCTACTGGTGGCATGTTTTGCCACTGCCAATGCTGAAAGCCCCTAAAACTGCAATAAAACCTGAGGTTTACGCGTAGCGCGTGATAAACGAAGGCGCCATGCGTATACTGAGAAGAAACTCCGTCTGACGGTCACTCTACTGGATAAGATTTTCCGGTCTAATCTCGTCTCCTTCCCAGAAGGCGGCCGATAGTCTGCGCGAAAACATTTTGAGATGTACTACCCGTAAGAATCGTCGTTGCTGCCGCAACAATTCCCGTTTTTTACAAGACAGGAATTTCATGCCGCAACGCAGGATTTCTGCGGTCAGATCAGGCAAATTGTGGCGGCTGCAGACGCAAAGTTGGACAATTTCGCGAAAAATTCGCGGGTTCACGGGAAATCCGGATGTGAGACCACTCCGGTCAGGACTGCCCTACGCACCATATTCCCTCTGACTACCAGCTCTCCATCCACGGCCGCAGATCAAGTTCGTGGGTCCACGCGTCTCGCGGTTGGCAATGCAGTTGCCAGTAGGCTTCGGCGATCGAATCGGGATTGAGAATGCCGTCTTCGGCTTTCAGCGCATAGCGATCAGGGAAGTTTTCAGCGATCCAGGCGGTGTCGATCGCGCCGTCGATGATCGTGTGCGCGACATGAATACCGGCGGGGCCGAGCTCGCGCGCCATGCTTTGGGCAAGCGCGCGCAGGGCGAACTTCGCGCCGGAAAAGGCGGAAAAGCCTTTGCCGCCGCGCAAGCTGGCAGTGGCGCCGGTGAAGATCACCGTGCCGCACCCGCGCGGAGCCATGCGCCGCGCTGCCTCACGCCCAGTGAGGAAACCCGCGAAGGCCGCCATTTCCCAGACCTTGCGATAGACCCGCGCTGTGGTTTCGGTGACGGGGAAGTTCACGTTCGCCCCCACGTTGAACACGACGAATTCGAGAGGGCCCATTTCGGCCTCGACCGTATCGAACAAGGCGATCACCGCGTCTTCATCACGCGCATCGCAGCCGAAGCCGCGCGCGATGCCGCCAAAGACGGTGATTTCATCTATCAGTGGGGCGAGCGACGCGCCGTTGCGGCGGGCAGCGGCGACGGCAAGCCCTCCGCGCGCGGCACGGCGGGCAATGGCGCTGCCGAGCGCGTCGCCCGCGCCGATGACGAGCGCGGTCATGCTGTTGCGCCGAGCGCGGCTTCAACGAAGTCCATGCGGTCCTGCCCAAAGTAGAGCTCGCCCGCGACGAGAAAGCTGGGCGCTCCAAAAATGCCGGCGGCGACGGCGGCTTCAGTGTTGCCGACGAGCTTGGCCTTCACTGCATCGTCCTCGCCCGCTGCGGCATAAGCGGCGGCATCAAGGCCCGCAGAGGTGAGCGCGGCGGCAACTTCAGCAGGGTCGCCCATGTTGCGCTGCTCCTGCCAGATCGCGTCGAACACCGCATCGGCATAGGCGACGAGTTCGCCGCGCGCTTGGGCTGCAATGGCCCCGCGCATCAGGCGCAAGGTGTTGATCGGGAAGTGCGGATTGAAGCGGAAGGGCGTGCCGTGGCGCTCGGCCCAGCGCGCGAGATCGCGTCCCATCCACGCGCCTTTGGCAGGGATGGTGACGGGGGAGGCATTGCCGGTGGCCTTGAACACGCCGCCGAGCAGCATCGGTACGAGTTCGAAGGCAACGCCGGTGCGCGCCTGCAGATCAGGCAGGCGCTTCCACGCGAGATAGCTCGCGGGGCTGCCGAAATCGAAGAGGAACTGGGGTGTGCTGGTCATCGCTCGGATCGCTTTTCAGGCTGTCTCTCCAAGCGGCTATTGGGCGCGATGACGCAGCCGCTTGTCAACCGCTGACTAGCGTGTAGCCTCAGGCGGCGGCGCGCCTCCGCTTGCCTTTATGCCGCGCTAATGGCGGATGGCGCGAACGACGCTTCGGTTGGCGCGCTGCGGCTCGTCGATCTGGCTCTGGCATCGGCTGCGCAATTGCGCCAGGTGAAGCCGCTGGCCGGTAGCTTTTCAGGCTGCCGCGTGGGCTGGCGCAGCGCTTTGGAGACCGCAGCATGATCATCGCCAATATCGCGGACTTTCGCGAAGCCGCGCGCCGCCGCCTGCCGCGCTTCCTTTTCGAATATATCGACGGCGG
>CANEVG010000232.1 GCA_947442095.1 Sphingomonadaceae bacterium | reverse complement strand
GAGCAATCCGCTCGCTGCCATGGCCGAAACGATCACGATACGGCGCGGCGAGACGCCGCGCGGTCTGGCGAATAGGGGGGGCTGTCGGTCCATGCTGCAAGCGGCATAGCAGGCAAATGTTACCCGAAACTAACCAAGCGGGCACTTTGTCTGCGAACGGGCTTGCAGATGGCGGTCTGAAATCTACGCCTTAAGCGATCGCTGCCTTGCGCTTTGCCCCATTGGCGTGCGGCGGTGCAGCCCAAGTACGCTGCGGCCTAGAGCGCGTTGAGCGGCGCCGGCAACGCCGCGAAATAGGTGGCCATCGCTTGGGTCCTTGCGCGCGCATCTTCCGGTTTGAGTGCGCTGATCAGGCGCAATGAGATCCCGCAGAGGATCATCAAGACCACCACGTAGATCAATGCGGGCCGTGCCCTCGCAGCCTAGCGGGGCCATGGGCGTCCTTTCGGGCCAGGCATTGCGGGGACGCGAGGTCAGATAGCGGGAAAAAGCCATGTGGGAAAATGGTTTGGTGTTGTTTGCCGCTGGTGCCGCCTTATGAACAATGGTGCGCGAATTATGCACACTCTCTGTCCGGATTATGGCAATGGACGGTGCGCCGGGGGGGCGATAGTCAGATGGCTTCGCGGCTATCTTGCTGTAAGAATGGCCTCCTGCGCTGTGCGCGCGGCGTGGGCCAAGGGGGCGATCAGTTGGCAGAACGGCATTGGTAGGGCGGAAAGGACGGGTTCCCTTCGGTCGCAGCGTGCTGGCGCTCAGCGCGCTGTTTACGGCCTCTTGCCTTTTGGCGGCAGTGCAGGACCAGGCCGTTGGAGGTCCAGTGCTGGCAGGTCAGCGCGCGACAATCGAGCCCCATTCGTTTGACATGATGCTCGAAGACTATTGTTCGCGCTGCCACAACGATGACGACAAGGTGGCAGGGCTTTCGGTTGCGGACTTGAAGGCGTCCGATATCGCCAGCGGACTGAATGCGGAAGCGTGGGAGAAGATCCTGCGGCGGGTGGCAGCCGGCGAAATGCCGCCGCATTCGAAGAAGCAGCCCGATCCGGCCACGCGCGCCGAATTTGTCGCGTGGCTCGATGATGGCCGCGCGCACTATGTGGCGGCGTACCCTGATCCGGGCCGGGCGCCCGTGCGGCGACTGAACCGCACCGAATATGCCAATGCATTGCGCGATCTGCTGGGGCCGGATGCAGGCGCTATGGCCGATGTGGCAAGCGCGCTGCCGCCCGACAACTCCGGCTTTGGGTTCGACAATATCGCTGATGTGCTGAGCGTTTCGCCCACCTTGATGGAGCGCTACGTGGCCGTGGCGGGCAAGGTCGCAAGGGCGGCGACCGGGCTCACCCCGAAGCGCGAATTCGTAACCACCTGGCAGGTCGCCAAGGACGGCTCGGTGATGAATTCAGGCATTCCGGCCTACAACGAGCGGGCGTCCGCAGCGCTGCCGCTCGGCTCGCGGGGGGGGACGGCGGCGCGCTATTTCGCCCGGTATGACGGGGCTTACGACATTGCCGTCTGGCTCAACGCGAACACCAACAACGAGGCCGACCGCCTGGCCGAGGACCGCTATAGCGTACGCGTGCCGATGAAGGCCGGTGCCCACACCATTGGCGTTTCATTCCGCCGCCAGACCTGGCCGGACGAGACGGTGCAAACCTTGCGCAACACCAGCGACTACGTGCCGCTGCCACTCGACAAACCTGTTACGTTTCCGCTCGACGTGTGGGTGGACGGCGCGCTGGCGAGCACCCTGCAGGTACCCTCGTTCCGCATCCATCCGCGCTATTCGCAGCGCAATTTCCTGCGCGATGTGTTGCAACTGGATGTGGCAGGCCCGTTTGATGCGAAGCCTGCGGTCGATACGCCAAGCCGCCGGGCAATCTTTCTGTGCCAGCCGAAGCGCGCGGCAGAAGAAATGCCCTGCGCCCGACGGATCGTTTCGGCGCTGGCGCGGCGAGCATGGCGGCGGCCCGCGTCGGCGCAGGATATTGCGCCCCTGATGCGGGTCTATGCCGCAGAGCGCGCGGCGGTGGGCTTTGAAAGCGGTGTGGAAGCAGCGATCGAGGCCATTCTGGTCTCGCCCCGCTTCCTGTTCGTGGTGGAATCCCCACCTGCTGCCAAACCGCCTGCTGCCAAACCACCTGCTGCACGAGCAGCCTGGCCAGCCTACCCGGTTTCCGACCTTGATCTGGCCACACGGCTGGCGCTGTTCCTGTGGAGTTCGATTCCGGACGAGCGACTGCTTGCCTTGGCCGAGGCAGGCAAGCTGCATACAGCCGCGGTTCTGAACGGCGAGGTTTCGCGGATGCTGGCTGATCCCAAGGCCGAGGCGCTGACCCGCAACTTCGCAGGCCAGTGGCTCTATCTGCGCAATCTCGAGCAGCAGAAGCCCGATATTACTGCATTTCCGCAGTTCGATCAGCCGCTGCGCGGGGCGATGGCAGCCGAGACCGAAATGTTTTTCAGCCATGTGCTGCGCGCCAACCGCCCAATCACTGACTTTATTCGCGCCGACTACACCTTCCTCAACGAGCGGCTGGCGCGGCACTACGGGATTGCGGGGGTACGCGGCCCGGCGTTTCGCAAGGTCATGCTTTCGCCCGATATGCCGCGCGGCGGGCTGCTGGGACAGGCGAGCATCCTCATGGTGACCTCGTATGGCAATCACACCTCAGTGGTGAAGCGCGGCAAGTGGGTGATGGAAAACCTGCTCGCCTCCCCGCCGCCGCCGCCACCTGCCGATGTGCCGGCGCTAAAGGCCGAGCATGACGGACGCAAGCTGACCGCGCGCCAGCAGCTTGAACTGCACCGCGCCAATCCGGCCTGTGCCTCGTGCCACGTGCGGATGGACCCACTCGGTTTTGCGCTGGAAAACTTCGACGCGGTGGGCGCATGGCGGACGGCAGATGCCGGGCAGGTGATCGATGCGGGCGCGGTGCTGGCCGATGGCACGCAGTTTGCCGGGTTCACTGGGCTGCAGCAGATCCTGCTCGATCGCCGCGAGGAATTTGCCCGCGCCTTTACCGAGCGGCTGATGACTTATGCCCTGGCGCGCGGGGTGGGGCCGCAGGACATGCCCGCCGTGCGCGCGATTGCGAAGCAAGCCGCAGCGGATGGTTACCGCGTGCAGACGATCATCCGCGGGATCGTGACCAGCCCTGGCTTCACCATGCGGCGGCTGCCGGGGGCGACCAACGCGGCGCGTAATGCTGGCGGATCGGGAGCAGGTCGATGATTGTCAAAAGGACAGCGATCAGCCGCCGCACCGTGCTGCGCGGGCTGGGCACGACTATGGCGCTGCCGTTTCTTGAGGCCATGATGCCCTCTGCGCGTGCGGCAGACATCGCAGCGCGGCCCAAGCGGCTGTCGGTGTTCTACACGCCCAACGGCATGACGATGGACGCCTATCGCCCCGCCGCCACCGGCCGCGATTTCGCGCTTTCGCCGACGCTGGCGCCGCTGGAGGCGTTGCGCGAGGACATCGTGGTGGTGAGCGGGCTCGGCCATCCGCAGGCCTCCACCAAGGGGGACCGGCCAGCGGGCCATGGGCGGTCTTGCCCCGCCTTTCTCACGGGTGCGAAAGCGCGGCAGACCGAGGGGCCAGATATCCGCTGCGGCATCTCGATGGATCAGGTCTACGCGGCGCACTTGGGCGATGCGACGCAGATCCCCTCGCTGGAACTGGGGATCGATCAGGCGAGCCTCTTGGGCAGCTGCGATATCAACTATTCGTGCGCCTACACCAACGGCATCTCGTGGCTTTCGCCCACTGTGCCGCTGCCGGTCAGCGCCAATCCGCGCGATGTGTTCGAGCGCTTGTTCGGCGATGGCGAGGCGCTCGATCCGTCGAGCCGGCTGGCGCAGGCGCGGCGGCAGAGCTCGATTCTCGATTTCGTGCGCGAGGATGCGGTGCGGCTTTCGGGCGCGCTAGGCATAGAGGATCGGCGCAAACTGGAAGAGTATCTGGACGCGACGCGGGCGATCGAGAAACGCATCCAGCGCGCTGCTGCGGGGCCCTTGGCCGATGCCAGCGGGCTGGTGCAGCCTGCCGGGATTCCCGGCGACTTTGCCGAGCATGTTCGGCTGATGATCGACCTTGAGGTTCTCGCGCTGCAGGCGGACCTCACCCGGGTCGTCACGTTCATGGCGGGACGCGAGATTTCGAACCGCACCTATCCCGAAATCGGCGTGCCGGATTCGCACCATATGCTGAGCCATCACGGCAAGAACCCGGAAAAGATGGCGCAGCTGGCGAAGATCAACCACTATCACATGGAATTTTTCGCCTATGCACTGAAGCGGCTCAAGGAGACGCGCGACGGCGAGGGCTCTGTGCTGGATACCACGCTGGTGATCCGGGGATCGGCCTTCGGCGATTCGAATGACCATGATTTTATGGACCTGCCCGTGATCGTGGCGGGCGGCCTTGTGAAAGGCGGGCGGCATCTGGCGGCGCAGAAGGGCACCTCGATGTCAAACCTGATGCTGGCGGGCCTTAATCTGCTGGGCGTTCCGGCCAAGGCGTTTGGCGACAGCACTGGGCCGCTGGCGGGGCTGGCCGATGCATAAAGCGATGCGTAAGGTGCTGCTGGCTTTGGCGCTGTGGTTGCCTTCTCCGGCGCTGGCATCTCCACTGGTGAGCGCGATTGCGGCGGACGATACAGAAGCGCTGAGCGCTGCGCTCGCCAAGGGCGCGGACGCAAACGCCGTGCTGGAATTTGGCGAAACGCCGCTGGCGCGTGCGGTGGAGACGCAGGATCCTGCGCTGGTGGCTGCGCTCCTGAAAGCAGGGGCCAGGCCGGATCAGGTCGACGCGCTTGGCCTGACGCCGCTGCTGCTGGCGTGCGAGCGCGGCAACAGTGTGATCGTGCAGGCTTTGCTCGCGGCAGGCGCGGATGCGCTTCGGGCCGGGACGGACGGGGTAACGCCGCTGGCGATGTGCGCGCGGTTTTCCGATGCGGCGGCGGTGCGGGCGATTCTGGCGCGCGGGGCGAGCGCCGACAGCGCGGACGTGCGCGGGCAAACGCCCCTGATGTGGGCGGTATCGGCAGGGCAGCAGGCGGCGGCCTCTGCGCTGGTGCAGGCCGGCGCTGCGGTTAACCAGGTCACGGCGAACGGCTTTACCCCGCTGTTCTTCGCCCTGGCGAGCGGCAAGGCGGACGTGGTTTCTGCGCTGATCGCTACGGGAGCGGACGTGCGCATCCGCGGGCCTGAAAACACCAGCGCGCTGCAGATGGCGCTCTATCAGAAGAACTGGGAAGCAGCCGAGCAACTCGTCGGCCTTGGGGCAGATGTGGCCGAGCTTGACCGCGAGGGCCGCCGGCCGCTGCATGTCGCTGCAGCGGCCGGGCAGGGCGCGTTGATCGCGGCGCTGCTGGCAAGGGGAGCAGAGCCCGATGCGCTGACAGGTCCCTCGCGGATCACTTGGGTGACCGAGGCCAATTTCGGCATGGCACCGCCGCCCGTGCAGCCGGCGACCGCGCTGCTCACGGCGGCAAAAGCCGGGCAGGCCGATGCGATGTGGCAATTGATCAGGGCGGGCGCTGACGAGAACTTTGTCGACGGCGCAGGGGTCAATGTGGTGCTGGCTGCGGCAGGGGGGCGCAGCGCGCCCGCGCTGGCGCTGGCGCTCGATCTCGCGCCAGACGCCAATGTGGCGGACAAGCAGAAGGCCACGGCCCTGCACATGCTGGCGGGCGGCCCGTGGTTCGAGGACCTCGCGGCCATGCTGCGCCTGCTTTCCAGCCACGGTGCGCGCACCGATCTGGCCGATGGCCGGGGCAAGACAGCGCTGGAGGTGCTGAACGACGGGCTTGCCACGGTGCAGACGGTTTTCCATGATGTGTTTCCTGCCCAGTTACCGCAAACCCAGCCACCCAAAGCGCTGGCGCAATCCCGCTGATGAAGGACAAAAGCCCATGACTCATCGCAAACCGTTGATCCTTATGGCTATTATGGCTGCGCTTGTCGCAGGCGGCGCGATTGCCAGCGCCGCTTCACCAGCCGAGACTATCTCTGCGCGGCAGTCCAACTTCAAGAAGATG
>CANEVG010000231.1 GCA_947442095.1 Sphingomonadaceae bacterium | reverse complement strand
GCCGGAAAGCTCGATCCTGTTCCGCTATCGGCCGCATCCCAGCGATCCGGGGATCTGCTACTACGATTTCCTCGTCACCGAACGCCGCGCGCCCGGCTCCGAGCCGCCGATCGTCAACCACCGGACCTATCGGCACGGCGAGCTGACCGACTATGCCGAAGCGTTCGAAGGCACCTTCGATCCGTTCCTCGCCAATGTGCTCAAGCAGGATGGGTCCAACATGCCGACCATGCAGCAAGGCACCGGATCACTCGGGTTTCGGGGCATGATCCTGGGCGATCAGGAAGTGCGGATCCGCCATTTCCACCAGCAGATCGATCGCTGCCTGATGGGGGACTACCCGTGGCTTCACCCAAGGTGACCTGAAGGCCCGCAAATTGCGGCCCTCATGCCGCAGACATTGACAACAAAAAAGGGGGAGAGAACCAATGACGACTTGCCCAAGAGGTGCACTCGCATTCCGTATTGCCGTTTCGACTGCCGCACTGGCTTTTGCGCTAGGCTCGCACACCGCGCTGGCACAGCAGGCGCAGGCGGCTGAAGACACCAGCGGGAATGACAGCGAGATCATCGTGACTGCGCAGCGCCGCGAACAGGCACTGATGCAAGTCCCGCAAGCCGTGCAGGGCCTGAGCGGTGAGAGCCTGCTGCGCTCGGGGGTCACGGATATCAGCCAGGCGATCTCGCTGGTGCCCAGCGCGACGACTGGCGCGACCATTGGCGCAGGCAGCACCACTTATCAGATCCGCGCCATCGCCGCGTCCGAAACGGACGGCGATCCAGCGGTAGGGTATTACCTCGACAACTTTGCCTTCACGATGCCGGGCCGGCCCTATGCGCCGGTCGCGTCGTTCTATGACCTGCAGCGCGTGGAAGTTCTGCGCGGGCCTTCCGGCACACTGTATGGGCTTGGTTCGATCGGCGGTACGATCAAGGTGCTGACCAACGATCCTGAGCTCGACCGCACCGGCGGCTCCGTCCGTGCGTCCGCCAATCTGGTCACCGGGGGCAAGCCCGGCTACTCGGGCGATGTCATGCTCAACCTGCCGGTCGTCGGCGACAAACTCGCGCTGCGCGGGGTGCTCAGCTACAAGCGGGTGGGCGGATATGCGGATATCATCCCGACCGGCGTCAAGAACGACAACCATGCCACCAGCTTCACCGGCCGGGTCAAGCTGCTCGCCAAGCCGACCGAGAACCTGACGATCCGCCTTTCGGCCTGGCGCAACGATACCAAGCAAAACTGGTCTGATCGCATCACCTTCGCCGATCCCGCCAGCATCGACCAGCGCTTCGGCGAGGCGTTGTCCGATTATTGGCTGTTCAGCGGCGACATCGAATATGACCTCGGCTTCGCCACGCTGCAAAGCTCGACTGGCCACATCAAGAACACGGTCATTTCGAACAATGGCGGGTTCATCCCAGGCATTGGCAACTTCACGTCGCTGTGGCCGCTGACCACGCACAATTTCAACGAGGATATCCGCCTGACCTCGTCCGGCTCCGGGCCGCTGCAATATATTGTCGGCTTTTTCTACCAGAAGGGCGATACGTTCGGCGGTCAGACCGTGCAGTTGCCAGACTTCGTGGTTGCGCCGGGTGTAAACGGGTTCAACACGGTGAACGACCGGAACCAGCTCTTCAGCGAAGGTTGGGCCGTCTATGGCGAGGCGACCTACTCCGCCTTCGACCGCAAGCTCGATCTCACGGTGGGTGGGCGCTACTACAAGGAAAAGCGCCGGTTTGAGGAAAACAGCCAGCTTGAGATCGCAGGTGGCATCATCCCCAACCGCAGCACGACCCGGTCCAGCGCGGACACCTTCAACCCGCGCTTCAACCTTGCCTACCATGCGCCGCAGGGCGGGTTGCTTTATGTCGGGGCTGCGAAGGGGTTCCGCAGCGGCGCGATCTCGTCGGCATCGATCGTGGGCGCGTCCAATGCCGTGCTGGGGGTCAATCTATCCAACATCTCCCCGCCCGATACCCTGTGGAACTATGAAGCGGGGCTGAAGTGGGGCTTGTTCGGCAACACGGTTCAGGTCGAATTCGCCGCGTACTATGTCGATTGGCCCCGCGCCCAGATCGAATTGTCGCCTGCGCTCCAGACCATCGTCGCGCAAGTCGGCGATGTGCGCGGGCACGGTTTCGAACCCTCGATCACTTGGCGCACGCCGATCAGGGGCCTCACCCTCAACGCCAACGGCAACTTCAACTCGACCACGATCCACAACGTGGCCGCGCCGATTGTCGCCAAGATCCCCCAACTGCGCGAGGGCAACCAGCTGCCAGGCACTGCAAAGACCACGTTTAATCTTGGCGGGACCTACCAGCGTGAGATCGGGCCGGGCGGCCTCGAACTCAGGATAAATGCGCGCTACAGCTACCGTTCGCGCCAGCAGAGCATCTTCAACGGCGTCTATGCTCCCTTCAACGGGATCGGCTATGTCCGTGCCAGCATCGGCACCGACAAGTGGGAAGCCGGCATCTTCAGCGACAACGTGGGCAACACGGTCGGCCCGCTGAACCGGCCAGGCGGCCAGAACCAGATCGTCTATCCGCGCACCATCGGGATTTCGCTCGAGGGCAAATTCTAAGCGCAGAGCCCCCGCCAGCCAGCGCGTTTCCACGGGAGGGACCCCATGATCTTCTACGATTTCGATCTGTTTGCACCCAACCCGTGGATCGCCTGGATTTTCGCGCAGGAGAAAGGCCTGCCGCTCGAGCGGCGGCTGGTCGATCTGTTTACCCGCGAAAACCGGCGCGAGCCGTTCATCAGCACGATCAACCCGCTGGGGGAGCTGCCCGCGCTGCAACTGGATGACGGCACGGCCATCTGCGAAGTGACGGCGATTTGCGAGTACTTCGAGGATATCCAGCCTGAACCGCCATTGATCGGCAGCACCCCGGAAGAGCGCGCGGAAACGCGGATGTGGGTGCGCCGGATCGACCAGAACATTGCCTGGCCGATGGGCGAGGGCTTCTCGACCGAGGAAGGCCGCGCGTTCTTCGAAGGCGACAAGGCCATCGAGGGCGCGGTGGCCAAAAGCCTGCTGCCGCTGGAAGCCGCATCTGTCCTCAAGGCCAAGTCGCGCTACCGCATGGTCTGGCTCGACGGCATGATGCAGGGCCGCGCGTACGTCTGCGGCAGCCGCTACACGCTGGCGGATATCTACCTCTACTGCTTCCTGCAATTCGGCGAGAACCATGGCCAGCCGATCCCCGAAGAAGCACCCTGGCTGCAGGATTTCTTCGTGCGGATGAAAGCGCGTCCGTTCGCTTGGCATGGGACGCCATCCTCACTCGACTGAGCAGGGAACATCGCAATGCACGGCCCGATCATGCAATTAGGCTATGTCGTGGGCGATCTGGCCGCGAGCGCCCAGAGCTGGGCAAGGCGGACGGGCGCGGGGCCGTTTCTCCATATGCCGGGGGCGACCTTTGAAGGCTGGACCTATCGCGGCGCGGCGCAAGCGCTCACGCTCGATATCGCCTTTGGCCAGCTTGGCGACAAGATGATCGAGCTGATCCAACCCTCAGGCGCGTGGCCCAATGTCTTTGGCGAGGCGCCGCTTGGGCCCGGTGAATGCCGCGCGCACCACCATGCCTTTCTGGTCAAAGACCTTGACCGGGCCGCCGCGACGCTTGCTGCAGGGCCGCCGGTCACGACTGGCAGGCTGAATGCGGATGTGGAGCTGCGTTTCTACGACTGCCGCGATTCGCTTGGCCTGTTCATAGAACTGGTTACCGATGGCCCCTCAACCCGCGCCTTCTTCGATTTGTCCGAACGCGTGGCCGCTGGGTGGGACGGTGCCGAGCCCTTCCTGAGACCATTGGAGGCCGCCGCATGACGGGGCCTGTGCGTATTCACCTCGTTACCGGGGGTAAGTACCACGATTTCGATCTGGCCCGGCTCGTGCTGCTGAACCTGATGGCGCAGGACGAGCGCATCCGCGTGCGGTGTGGCAACGATTTCCGCGATGTGGGCGATCTTGCCGGGTTCGCTGCGGTGGTGCTCTACACCTGCGATCTCATGCCATCGGAGGCCGAAGCGCAAGCGCTGGCGGATTTCGTCTCGGCTGGCGGCAAGCTGTTCGCGCTCCACGGTGCAAACGCCGGCCTCGAGTTCACAGACGGGCCGGAAATCGTGGCGAGCGGGGTGCGCATTCCCGGACTGGTCAAGCCGACCGCCGAGACTGTGGCGCCCGCATTCATGGAACTGCTCGGCAGCCGCTTTGTCGCCCATCTGGCTGGGCAGCCGATGCACATCCATGTCGAGGATGCAGATCACCCGATCACCGCTGGCCTTGCTGATTTCACCGTCACCGACGAACCCTATATCGCAGAGCCTCTGGGGGAATACCGCACCTTGCTGACTGCGCGCTACAAAGGGGAGGCCCCCGGCTATCTGCTTGGCCAGTGGGACGATGATCCGCCGCGACCCCAACTCTATATCCGCGAGCACGGCCGCGGCGAGGTGGCCTACAGCCCGCTGGGCCATGCTTGCGGCCGCTATGATGCCCGGCCGCTGATGGACGAGGCTCCGATTGCGCGCGGGCCATGGGACGAGGTTCCGTTTCAGGACCTGCTCCGGCGTTGCATTGCCTGGCTGGTTGGCGAATAATCTGGCCAATTCCGCCGCGTTGGCGGCCGCAAACAGCAATAGAGGTGCGTTACCATGGGCCAACCGCAATCGTTCGAGGAAATCCGCTATGACAAGCCAGCGGAGCGGGTCGCGCGCATAACGCTGGCGCGTGCAGAAAAGCACAACGGCCAGACGATGCGGATGCTCTACGAAATCAACGATGCGCTCGATCTGGCGATGGACGATGACGAGGTGCACGTGGTGGTCGTGGCCGCAGACGGCAAGAACTTCTCCTCGGGCCACGACCTGAACGATCGGGCGAAGATCGGGGCGTTACGGCCGCCGATCCTGGGCTTCGGCGGCTATGCGCACCCTGGCCCGCAAGGCCATATGGCGCGCGAGCAGGAGATCTATCTCGGCTTCTGCTGGCGCTGGCGCAACCTGCCCAAGCCGATCATCGTGGCTGTTCAGGGCAAGGCAATTGCGGGCGGACTCATGCTGGTCTGGCCGTTCGACATCATCATCGCGAGCGATGACGCGGAGTTTTCCGATCCGGTGGTGGCCTTTGGCATGAACGGCCACGAATTCTTCGTCCATGCCTACGAAGTGGGCCACCGCAAGGCCAAACAGATGCTCTTTACCGGCGAGCCGATCGGTGCGGCCGAGGCCAAGGCACTGGGCATGGTCAATGAAGTGGTGCCGCGCGAGGAGCTGGAAAGCTTTACTCTGGCCATGGCCGCAAAGATCGCCTCGCGCCCGATCATCGGGCTCAAGACCGCCAAGATGAGTGTCAACCAGTCGATGGATGCGCAGGGCCTTTGGACCGCGATCCAATCGGCGTTCAACCTCCACCAGTTCGGTCACGCCAACAACCAGGTGATACATGGCCAGCTGATCGATCCGGCCGGTCTGGAAACGATCAAGCGCGAGGCACGGGCAAGCAAGGAACGCGGCGGGAAGGGCTAATGTGTCTGGCTTGCGGGTTTCTTGGCCTCGAGGATGTTGCGATTGGCAGCAACCGCGCCTTTGCCGTGAGTGGCCGCTCGGTCCTGATCGCGCGCCCAATCTGCGGCCTCTTTGTGGGCGAGAGCCAGTGCAACCACGCCCAGCAGCCCCGGGAAGATGGGAAGACGAAGGCGTTATCGCCGCGGTCACTCTGAACTATAGCTTTGGGCGCGCAACTCTGACGCCGATTACTGGCGGGGTTTGGTCAGCCAACTCCGGCAGTATCGACTTTGGCATCAACACCTGTAGAAAAAACACCCGCTTTCGCGAAGAGCGCTACCGTGATCGTTTCGCCCGATCTTGGGGCGGTGAAGATCGGGCGATGCACCCTGGTCCCGGCGGCCGGTCTGCACGCCCTGATCGAGTGTGCGCGGCAAGAGCGGTTATGATGCGCTGTGGCCGAACTTCAGGCGCCAGCTCAAGGTCATGACGGCGATCGAGAGCTGCCGCACTGCCGCACTGGGCGGTCACG
>CANEVG010000230.1 GCA_947442095.1 Sphingomonadaceae bacterium | reverse complement strand
TCGCAGAGCTGCGAATCCGCCAGCACACTGCGCTCGGGGAACAGGTCGATGCGGTCGGCAAAGCGGTTTCCGCCCGTAACGCTTGCGGTCATCCCGCGCGCATAGCCTTGCAGCCACGGCTCGCTCATGCCCGCAAAGCCGATCTGGCAGTTCTCATAAGATACCGTGTCGTCAGGTGTTGCCATGCCGGTCGGGTTGAAGAAATCCTCGTACTGGCGGATGCGCTGGCGGCGGGCGGCCGCGCTCTCGCCCTTGGGGGCGATGCACCAGGTGCGCATTTCCGTCAGGCCCGGCGCAACCGGGCGAATCACGCGCAGCTGGCTCGAAGCGTTCTCCGCAACTTGCAGGTTGGGAAAGATCGTGAGGTTGCGCATGTTGAACATCCAGTCGCGCCGCGCCTCGCCGTGCCGTTCGGCCAGTTCGCCCGCACGTTCATAGAGCGGTATCGCCGGGGTTACCCCGAACACGCCCCAGTTCAGCACGTGGCCGTTTGCAAAGGAAAAGCTCCCGCCGCCCAGGCCCTGCGCTTCCTCCTTCCAATAGTCGCTGTTCTCCCAAACCGATGCGACCACGTCGGTGCTCATTTCCTGCTGCCGCCGCTCCAGCACGCGGATGTAAGAGGGGTGCGCCGAGGTGAAGTGATAGGCGTCCGAGCAATTCTCCAGCTGCAACTTCCAGTTCGCCTCGTAGGTAAACGTCACTTGCCCCGGCACCAGTTCCAGCCCCTCGTCGCTTTGGTCCGCCACCAGATCGAGCAGCTTGGCCGCCTCCCCCAGATAGTCCGCCAGCGGCGGCACATCGGCGGCAAGGCTGCCGAACAAGAAGCCCCGGTGGCTGGCGAAGTGGGCGAGGGCGGCAAGTCCGTGATCCTGCTGCCCGAACGCCTCGGAATAGCACCCGGCCTTCTGCCACTTCACCGCCTTGTTGCGGCCCGCGCTGTCGAAGCTCCAGCTGTGGTAGGGGCACACGTGGAGGCGGGCGTTGCCCTGCCGCACTTGCGCTAGCCGCGCGCCCTTGTGCGGACAGGAGTTGATGAAGCCGCGCAAGGTGCCCTCGCCATCGCGCTGCACGAGGATTGGAACGCGCCCGGCAAAGGTCGTGAAGAAATCGTGGCGGTCGGGCGCCTGCGATTCAAGGCCCAGGAACACCCAGCCGTCTTCGAACAGCACTTTCATCTCGGCCTCGAACACAGCCGGATCGGTGAAAATCGCGCGGTTCACGCGGAATATGCCCTCGTCCGGGCGGTCGTCGATCAGATCGGTCAGGCGGATCGTCATAGCACCTCCACTTCCACCAGCGTCGGGCCGCTCGCTGCAAACGACCAGCGCAGCGCCTCGTCAAGGCCCACCGCATCGCTCGCGCGGCGCGCCGCCACCCCGTGACCTTCGGCGAGCTTGCAGAAATCGAGCTCGGGGAATTGCGTGCCGACGAGGGTCTGCATTCCGAAGATCCGGCCGAAGTGATGCAAGGCCTCATAGCGGTTGTTCTTGATCACCACGAAGCTCACCGCGCAGCCGTGCTGCACGGCGGCGTGAAGGCCCTGAATCGCATACATGGCCGAACCATCGCCCAAGACCGCGATCACTTTGTCTTGCATACGCGCCAGCGCGAGGCCGACGGCAGCCGGCAGCCCGTGGCCTAGCCCGCCGCTCGCGGTGGTGTAGAACGTATCCTTGCGCACGATCGGCAGCCGGTCGTGCATCGGCCCGCGGCTGGAAGGCGCTTCCTCCACGATCACGCTCTCGGGCGCGCGCAAGGCTGCGATCTGTTGCAGCACATAAGCGTCGGTCATGGCACTGCCATCCAGGCGCGGAAGCGGAGCACGCAGCGCCGGGGCAGGGCGCGCGGCTGGGGCCGTGCCTTCCAGCAGCGCATTGAGCGCAAGGTCGCACTGCGCGACGATAGCCGTGCCTGCAGGGGCCCATGCCGCATGGACATGGTTGTCGCCGATCAGCCAAACGTCGCAGCCTTCCGGCATATGCGGTCCGTGCCCCTCGACATGGTAGAGGTTCATTGGCCCGCCTAGCGCCAGCACGAAATCATGCGCCCCCAACGCTGCGACAATAGCCTCACGCCCGGCGGTCAGGAACCCGGCGAACAGCGGATGGTCCTCGGGAAAACTGCACCGCGCAGACATCGGCGCGACCCGCACTGGCGCCTGATGCCGCTCGGCCAGCGCAATCACCTGGTCCCACGCGCCATCGCGCGCCACGCCCGCGCCGACCACCAGAGCCGGTCGCTCCGCCCGCGCCAGCGCATCGGCGCAAGCGCCAATCGCATGGGCATCAGGCGCGCGGCCCGCGTGCACGGTGCGCGCGGTGAAGGTCGCGCAGTCGCGGTCCCAGTCGTCGATCGGGATCGAAACGAAGGTCGGCCCACACGGCGGCTCCATGGCCACCAGCCATGCGCGGTGCAATGCAGCGGGCACATCTTCCGCCCGCGCCGGTTCGCACGACCACTTCACGAAAGGCCGGGGAAACTCGGCCGCTCGCTCGGCAAACAGGAACGGCTCATAGGGCAGGATCGAGCGCGCCTGCTGGCCCGCCGTCACCACCAGCGGCGTCTGGTTCTTGTAGGCGGTGAACAAGTTGCCCAGCGCATGGCCAACGCCCGCCGAGCTGTGCAGATTGACCAGCGCTGCGCTGCGTGTGCCTTGCGCATAGCCATCGGCCATGCCCAGCACCGCGCTTTCCTGCAGCCCCATCACATAGCGGAAATCGGCGGGAAAATCCCGGAACATCGGCAGTTCTGTCGAACCCGGATTGCCGAATACCGTGGTCATGCCAAGTTCGCGCATCAAGGCGATGGTCACGTCGCGGACGGTCGGCATGGTCTCTCCCGAGGTTTGGTATGCACGAAAGGATGAACCAGCAGACCGTTAGAAACAATTGCAAATCGCCCTTGAAGTCATACGTTCCGCGCATGGATTTTGATGAACGCCAGCTCCGCGCCTTCCTCGCGATTGCCGAAACCGGCAGCCTTGGCCGTGCCGCGCGCGTTGCCCATCTCACGCAGCCCTCGCTCAGCCGGTTGGTGCGCGGCATGGAAGACCGGCTTGGCCATCCGCTGTTCGATCGCGGCGGCAAGGGCATGGCGCTCACCCCGGCGGGCGAGCTGCTCGCGGTTCACGCGCGCCACATCGTCTCCGAAATGCACAATGCGCGGGATGAACTGGCAGCGCTGCGCGGGCTGAAGCGCGGCGTTGTGCGCATCGGCGCAGTGGCGGCAGTGATGCGCACCTTGGTCAGCGATACGGTGGGCCGTCTGCTCGCCGAAGCGCCCGGCCTGCGTTTCGAACTGATCGAGACTGTGGATGGTGACCTGCTCGATGCGCTCGTTACGCGCCGCGTCGATATCGCAGTTGCCTCCACCCCGCTCGATCACCCTGACATCGCCGCGATCGGCGCGGCGGCTTATGCTGACAGCTTCGCGGTGTTCTGCGCAGCAGGCCATGCGCTGTCGTCCCTCCCCAGCTTCGAGACAGTGCTGGCGCAGGGCTGGGTCATGCCCGGCCCCGCCTTTACTCCGCGCCAAACGTTCGAGCGCCTGATCCGCGCACAGGGCATGGCCGTGCCCAGCATCGTAGTGGAGACGGCTTCGGTCGAAACCATGATTGCCGTCTCCGCGCGCAGCACGCTGCTGTGCTGGCTGCCCGAACCGCTGTTGCTTCCCCACGTCGCCAGCGGCACGATGCGCCCGCTCGATATCCCCGAACTGGCAACCCAGCGCCGCTTTCTGCTCCACCGCCGCCGCGCCGGGATGCTGCCCGAGGCCGCACGCCGCTTTGTGGACTTGTTTCCACTGCGCGCTTGACCGCTCGGCCGAGCGCCGCAAACTCGCGTACATGTGCGCACACATGTGAGAGGGGAAACGGGACCAATGCAGAACATCGTCATGGTGGGCGCAGGCGCGATGGGTTGCCTGTTTGCGGCGCGGCTGGCGCTGGCCGGGAACGCGGTCACGGTCGTCGATGTCGATCCCGCCCGCCTAGCGCTGATCAATGCAGAGGGTATCGTGATCGAGGATGACGCGGGCCGCCATGTGGCCCGTGTCTGCGCGGCGCGCGCAGATGAGGTGTCCGGTCCGGTCGATCTCCTCATGCTGTTCACCAAGGGCATGCACAGCGCGGCTGCGATCCGCTCGGTCGCGCATCTGGAGAGCACTGGTTGCATCGTGCTCACCCTCCAGAATGGTCTCGGCAATGTCGAAGCCATCGCCGAAGTCTTCCCGGCAGACCGCATCGCCTGGGGCGTGACCGACTTTCCCGCCGATCTCGAAAGTGCAAACCACGTTGCCTCGCACGGGCAGGGGCACATCTTCCTCGGCAATTGGCCGCATGGCGCGGACGCACGCGCTGGGGGCATCGCCGCCCTGTTGTCAGCCGCAGGCCTGAATGCGGCCGCTGATCCTGAAGTCCCAATTGCGGTTTGGGAAAAGGTCGCCTTCAACGCTGCCCTCAATGCGCTCTGCACCGTCAGCGGGCTGCCCGTCGGCGGGCTCGATCACCCTGCCGGACGCCGCGCCGCGCGCACGGTGACAGCGGAAATCGCTGCCATCGCCAAGGCCGAGGGTATCCAGATTGACACCGTGCGGCTGGCCGGCAAAGTCGATTTCGCCATCGCCAACCACACGCATCACAAGCCTTCGATGCTCCAGGACCGGCTCGCCGGACGCCCGACCGAAATCGAATCGATCAACGGCGCCCTGCTTGGCTTCGCGGCGCACCACGGTGTGGCCGCACCAGCGCTCGCCCTGTTAACCGATTTGGTGCGGCTGGGGGAGGGCGCTGTCTAGCCGGCCGGGAAATACCCGCGTGGAATGAGCCCGTTGGCATAGGCATCGCGCTCCAGTTCCTCGCGGAAATCCGGATGCGCTATGGAAATCATCGCCTGCGCCCGCTCGGCCACCGATTTGCCTTTGAGGCAGACCATGCCGTACTCGGTCGCTACGTGCATCACATCGGTGCGCGGCACCGTCACGATCGTTCCGGCGGGCAGATCGGCCACCACCCGGCTCTTGCGTGTTCCGTGCTTCTCGTAAGTTGATGGCATGCACAGGAACCCGCGCCCGCCCTGCGATTCATAGGCCGCGCGCACGAAGCCCAGTTGCCCGCCTGTCCCGCTGAAATGCCGATGGCCGGAGGATTCCGATGCCGCTTGTCCCTGCAGGTCCATCTGCCCGGTGCTGTTGACCGAGAACACATTGTCGTTGCGCGAAACCGAGCTCGGCAGGTTGGTATAGTCCACCTGCCGCGCCTCGAACGCCGGATTGCGGTCCAAGCTGGTATAGATATCCCCCGAACCGATTGCGAAGGCATAGACCGCCTTGCCCGGATCGATCTGCTTGCGCGCGCCGTTGGCCACGCCTGCCTTGACCAGTTCGACCACGCCTTCGACCATCATTTCGGTATGGACGCCAAGGTCCTTCACGCCAGCGCCTGCAATCGCACGGCCAACCGCGTTGGGCAGCCCGCCGATGCCCAGCTGGATGCAGTCCCCACTGCGGATTTCCGCCGCCACCAGCCGCGCGATGGCGAGGTCGACGTCGGTCGAAACCGCGCCCGGCAATTGCGCCGCAGCCACGCCGTCGCCCTCAATCACGAAGTCCACTTCGCTCTCGTGCACCGCGTTGTCCGGTCCGTGGCACCAGGGCAGCGCGGGGTTCACCTCCACGATCACTACATCCGCCTTCTCCACCAGCGCGCGCATGTAGGAGGCGGATATCGAGAAGTTGTAGAAGCCAGCTTCATCCTTGGGGCAGACCTGAAATACCGCGATATCCACTCGCTCGATGAAGCGGCGATAGAGATCGGGCCATTCGCCGAGATTGAGCGGAATGTAGGTGCAGCGCCCCGCGTCGAACTGGCGCCGGTCATAGCCGCTGAAATGCCAGCTGGCGTTCAGGACATGTGCGCCTTCCGGGTCCGCCTCCTGAAACGCGCGCGGCCGCGTCGTCAGACAATTGCGCACCTTCACACCGGTGAGTTCGTGCGCGCGGGCGGCCAGCGCCCTGTCAAACACATCGGTCTGTGTCGCGCCGAACCCGTAATCGAGCCACATGCC
>CANEVG010000229.1 GCA_947442095.1 Sphingomonadaceae bacterium | reverse complement strand
TGATCGCTACACCACTGAGGTTTCGGTCGGCATCAATGGCAACCTCACGATGCTCGACGGCGCACAAGGCGGTTCGGGCGGCGGTGGCGGCATGGGCGGTGGCGGTGGTGGCCAGCGCTCGGGCGGCGACAACTGGAATGACGGCGGCTCGTCGGGTGGTTCTGGTGGCGGCGGTCGTTCCGGCGGCGCGAGCAGCGGCGGTGGCGGCAGCTGGACTCAGGGCGGCGGCATGGCCGACGATCTGGACGACGATATCCCGTTCTGAGCTGACCAAAATCCTCCCCCTGAAGGTGAGGATCGTCTCAAGTCCCCCGCGTATCCCCGTAAAGATGGATATGCAGCCGGTCGCTGAACCGCCAATTGTGCGTAATTGCTTCCTGCGCCAGCCACTTTGAGCGGGTCCGCAAGGGGCCGCTTTCGGTGCCTTCGGGCATCACGAACAGCCGCTCGGGCTGAATTCGGTAGAGCGCCTGAAGCTCCGACACTTCGGCAATGTCCGCAGGGCTTGCCACCACGAACTTGAACCACGCCTTTTGATTGGCAGCCCAATCGCGCAGCAGCTCCGGCACCAGCGCCAGATTGGGGTCATTGCCCGAATGCGAAAGCTTAGGACTGATGTTGAACTGGTCGACCAGCATCGTCAGCGCATGGGGCGGGGGCACGCTGCCGTTGGTTTCGATCTCAACCTGCAGTCCGGGCACGGCTTCCTTGAGCAGCGGAATCAGCTTGGCCAGTTCGGCGCCTTGCAGCAGCGGTTCGCCGCCGGTGATCACCACCCGCGAAGGTCGCATGGCCAAGACGCGCATCGCCACTTCGCGAGGATCTATGGTGATCTGGTTCTCGCTGCGCTCAAAGGTCAGATCATCGCGGTGCGGGCGGATATCGCCAATAAAGCGCCACGTATAGGCTGTGTCGCACCAGCGGCAGGCCAGATTGCAGCGCGAGAGCCGCACGAACACGCAGGGCCGCCCTGCCGAAGGGCCTTCGCCCTGCAGCGAGGCGAAGATTTCCGGCTCGCCGGGCACAGTGGTGGCGAGCGTGAGGCTCATCCCAGTCGCTCCAGCGCTGCCGCCAGCCGCAGCGCCTCGGCGCTGTGGTGTGCGTGATCAGCGCGGGCTTTCTCTACCGCTTCGGGCTTGGCTTTCTCGGCAAAGGCCGGGTTGGTGAGGCGGCCTTCGAGCGCCTTGGCTTCCTTTTGCGAAGCAGCAAGTGCCTTTTCTAGGCGGGCCTTCTCGGCGGCAATGTCGATCACGCCTTCGAGCGGCACGATGAGGTTTGCATCGCCTGCACCGATCTGCATCGCCGCACCCGCCGGGGCCGGTGCGAAGTGGATCGCGCTTAGCCGCGCCAGCCGCTCGATCACCGCAGGATTGCCTTCGATCACCGCGCGCGTCGCCACGCTCGGCTCAGGCAGATAGGCTTCCAGCCTTGCGCCGGGCGAGATGCCCAGTTCGTTCTTCGCGCCGCGCAAGTTGGAAACCAGCGCGATTAGCCATTCGACTTCGGCCTTCGCCGCAGGATCGACGCGCGTCTGCGGATCGGGCCACTCGGCCACGATCAGTTCCGCCGAACGCTCGCCCAGCGCATGCCACAGCTCTTCGGTCACGAAAGGCATGAACGGGTGGAGCATCACCAGTATCTGATCGAGCACCCAGCCAGCCACGGCGCGGGTCTCGTCATCAAACGCGCCCTTGATCAGTTCGATGTACCAGTCGCAGAACTGGTCCCACACGAAGTGGTAGACCACATTTGCGGCGGCATCAAAGCGAAGGTCCGCCATCGCCTGCTCTAGCGCGGCGACGGTTTCGACCACCTCGCCGATGATCCAGCGGTTTACCGCGCTTGTTGCGGCGGGGGCGGCGACGCTGGTGCTGCCGGTAATCCCGTTCGCCATGCAGAAGCGCGCGGCGTTCCACAGTTTGGTCGCGAAGTTGCGATAGCCCTCGACCCGGCGCTCATCCATCTTCACGTCGCGGCCCTGGCTTTCCATGGCGCACATGAAAAAGCGCAGCGCATCCGCGCCGTATTGGTCGATGAGGCCCAGCGGATCGACCACATTGCCCTTGGACTTGGACATCTTCTGCCCGTCCGCCGCGCGCACCAGCCCATGCAGATAGAGCCGCTTCCACGGCACCTCTTTCATGAAATGAATGCCTTGCATCGCCATCCGCGCGTCCCAGAAAAACAGGATGTCGAAGCCGGAAATGAGCAGGTCGCCGGGGTAGTGCTTCTTAAGTAGCGGTGCCTCTTCATCCGGCCAGCCAAGCGTGGCGAAGGGCCAGAGCGCGGAGGAGAACCAGGTGTCGAGGACGTCGAGATCGCGACTATCCTCGCCGAGGTATAGTTCCTTCGCTTCGCTTTTTGCCTCCATATATGCGATATACTCGTCACCATATTCACATGGAATGTCTGGCCATGAAGTCGCAATCTTCCATTCTGGGCCATAATAAGCAGCCGCGAGCCCAACGGCCTCGTCAAGGCTCTCAGCGACAAATGCCACTGACCTTTGGCGGGTTGGGTCGTACGTGATGGCCCCGGAATCATTCTTAAATGGCCCATACCAAGCCGGAATCCGGTGCCCCCACCACAGCTGGCGGCTCACGCACCAGGGCTGGATATTCTCCATCCAGTTGAAGAACGTCTTCTCCCAGCTCTTCGGCACGATCTCGATCGCGCCTGAACGCACCGCTTCCATCGGCGCGGCAGCAAGCTTTTCGGCGTCGACATACCACTGGTCGGTCAGCCACGGCTCAATCACCACGCCGCCGCGGTCGCCATAGGGCGTCTGGATCGTGCGCGGTTCGGCGTCGTGCTCCGCCTCAAGGCCTTCCTTGTCGCGGGTCACATGCGGCACGAGGCGTCCCGCGTCCTTCATGCGCTGCACGATCAGCGCACGCGCATCGAAGCGGTCCATCCCGACGAATTCGTCGGGCACCAGCCCGTCCGCCGTCTGCACCACGCGCGCTTCGGCATCGAACATGTTCAGCATGTCGCCCGCCTTGATCCCGGCGCGGCGGCCCACTTCGAAGTCATTGAAATCGTGGCCCGGCGTGATCTTCACTGCGCCTGAACCAAGTTCCGGATCTGCATGTTCATCCGCCACTACAGCCAAACGCCGCCCGGTCAGCGGCTGCACGACAAACTGTCCGGTCACCGCCTTGTAGCGCGGATCATCGGCGTTTACCGCCACCAGCATATCGGCCAGCATGGTCTCTGGCCGCGTGGTGGCGACTTCGATATAGTCCAGCCCATCTTCACGCACCGCGCCGTCTGCCAGCGGATACTGGAAGCGCCAGAATGAACCCTTCACCTCGCGCGTTTCCACCTCAAGGTCGGAAATCGCGGTCTTGAGCTTGGGGTCCCAGTTCACCAGTCGCTTGTCGCGGTAGATGAGGCCCTGATTGTAAAGGTCCACGAAGATCTTCACCACCGCCTTGGTGAAGTGCGGGTCCATCGTGAACTGCTCTCTGGACCAGTCCATCGAGCAGCCCAGCCGCCGCAACTGGCCGGTGATTGTGCCGCCGCTCTCGCGCTTCCACTCCCACACCTTCTCGATGAAGGCCTCGCGCGAATAGTTGGTGCGCTTGTCCTCCCGCGCCTCCATCTGCCGCTCGACCACCATCTGCGTTGCAATGCCGGCATGGTCGGTGCCGACCACCCACAGCGCATCCTTGCCGCGCAGCCGTTCGTAGCGGATCACCACGTCCTGCAGCGTGTTGTCGAGCGCGTGGCCGATGTGCAGCGATCCGGTCACGTTCGGCGGCGGGTTCACGATGGTGAAGGGCGCGGCATTGGGGCGTTCGGGGCGGAACAGGCCGTTCGCTTCCCAGTGGGCATACCACTTGGCTTCGATGGCAGCGGGCTCGAACGTCTTGGCGAGCGCTTCCGGCTCTGGATTGTTGGCTTCGGTCATGGCCTGAGGGCCTTGCCATCCAAGGCCTGCGCCCGCAAGCACCCAGACGCGCTTGCGGCTCCTGCCGATTTCCCCCATGTAACACGCACGATGCGGGCAACAGCCGATTTTATCACCGAGCCCGGCGCTGAGGGGGGCGTCACGCTGGTGTTTACCGGCTCTCTGCTTGTTTCCTCGGTCGGCGCAGTGGATGCCCGTTTGCGCGCGCTTGAAGGCCCCATTTCCGCCATCGATCTCTCCGCCTCGCCGCGCATCGACACGGTCGGCGCGTGGACAGCCTGGCGGCTTTCGCAGCAATTCGGTGCCGAGATCATCGGAGCCTCGCCGCAAGCGCAGCGGCTTATCGCAGCGCTCGGCAATGCGGACGACAACACCGGGTCCGTCTCGCGCCCGCGCCTGCCGCTGTGGCTGCGCGTGCCGGAGCAGGTCGGGATCGTGGTCGGCGGCATGGGGCAGGGCATGCTGCTGGTGCTCGGCTTCCTCGGGCAGGTCGTGCTGGCGCTTGGCGCAACGCTGCGCCACCCCAGCCGCTTTCGCATCCGCGCGCTGGTCCATCAGATGGAGCTGATGGGAGTCAACGCGCTCGCCATCGTGGCGCTGATGAGCTTCCTTGTCGGCATTGTCATTGCGCAGCAGGGCGCGGTGCAGCTGCGCCAGTTCGGCGCGGAGATCTATACAGTGAACCTCGTCGGGCGGCTCAGCTTGCGCGAGCTGGGCATTCTGATGACCGCGATCATGGTGGCAGGCCGCTCCGGCTCGGCCTTCGCGGCGCAGCTGGGCACGATGAAGCTTACCGAAGAGATCGATGCCATGCGCACCATCGGCGTTTCCCCGGTGGAGGCGCTGGTGGTCCCGCGCCTCTTGGCCACGATGATCATGATGCCGCTGCTGGGCATCTATTCGGCGGCCATCGGCATCATCGGCGGGGCGGCGCTTTCAGCGCTTACGCTGGGCATTCCCTTTTTCACCTTCCTGGCGCGCATTCAGGAAGTTGTGCCGCTGCATGATGTGTGGGTCGGCCTGATCAAGGGGCCGGTGTTCGGCCTGATTGTCGCCACATCGGGCTGTTATCAGGGTCTCCAGGTCAAGAGCGATGCCGAAGAGGTCGGCACTCGGACAACGGCGGCGGTGGTCATGGCGATCTTCATGGTGATCGTGCTTGATGCGTTTTTTGCGGTGTTCTTTTCCGAAGTGGGCTGGGGATGAGCGGCGACCAAGCCTGCATGCAGCCTGCTGCAGCCGGCAGCGAGGAGGACCTGTTCCCGATCCGCGTGCGCGGGCTGAAGAATGCATTCGGGGAGAATGTCATTCACGAACACCTCGATCTCGATGTGCGCAAGGGCGAGATTCTGGGCGTTGTCGGCGGTTCGGGTACGGGCAAATCGGTGCTGATGCGCTCGATCATCGGGCTGCAGATCCCCGAGGAAGGCACGATCGAAGTGCTCGGGGACGAGATTACCGATGCGCGCGATGATGACGATATCGATATCCGTTGTCGCTGGGGCATCCTGTTTCAGGGCGGCGCGCTGTTTTCCACGCTGACCGTGGCGGAGAACGTCGAAGTGCCCTTGCGCGAGTTCTATCCCGAGATCGGCGACGAGCTGCGCCATGAGATCGCGCGTTACAAGGTGCTGCTGTCCGGCCTCCCGGCGGAAGCCACGAGCAAGTATCCGTCCGAGCTTTCGGGCGGCATGAAGAAGCGCGCCGGGCTCGCGCGCGCGCTGGCGCTCGATCCAGAACTGCTGTTTCTGGATGAACCGACCGCCGGGCTCGATCCGATTGGCGCGGCTGCGTTCGATCAGCTGATCCGCAGCCTGCAGCAGACGCTTGGCCTCACTGTGTTCCTCATCACCCACGATCTCGATACGCTCTACGAGATCTGTGACCGGGTGGCGGTGATCGCCGACAAGCGTGTGATCGCGGTGGGCACGATCTCCGAACTGCTCGCAACCGATCACCCGTGGATCAAATCCTACTTCAACGGCCCGCGCGGCCGCGCGGCGCTGGCCGCCAACGAGCGGCACGAGGCGGCAGGCAGGCCCGCTACCAATAAGGAAAAAGCGCCGCTTGGCACGGCTGCAGAGCAGGCATAGGGACAGCATATGGAAACGCGCGCCAACCATATCTGGGTCGGGACTGTCACTCTGCTGTT
>CANEVG010000228.1 GCA_947442095.1 Sphingomonadaceae bacterium | reverse complement strand
GCTGACCCGGTCTGCGGTTAGAAGGCTTGGCGAGCGGCCTTGGCGTAAATGCCTGATAAAGTTCGGATCACCGATGGATTCTCGGCCAAAATCAGTGGCTTTCATCCGGGTTGCTTCCAGGAAGTCTTCAACTTCCGTGATGAATTGATCGCTGTATTGGCTCGTCATGAGAGATAGGATTGACAGCCCAACTTGCGCTGGTCAAATAAATAAAATAGGCTATTACCTATCAATGGCAGATCAAGGAGTTAGGCACCATGGACCTCGATCCAACGCGTCTCAGGGTCATGAAACTGATCCAGCAAAAGCGCACGGACCTGAAAAAAGCCTCGTTCGCGATCGGGCGAAACGCTGCCTATTTGCAGCAGTACCTCTATCGCGGGATTCCCAAGACGCTGCCTGAAGATGCGCGCGAAGCGCTCGCGGCTTTTCTTGGTGTGCCTGAAGAAAGTCTGCGTCCTGCCAAAACAGAATCGGGGTTAGAGCCTGCTTTGCCGCAGGTGGTTGCGGCGGCGTCGGTGAGCGCCATTGGCGGCGGCATGCCCGGATTCTCCCAGGTGCCGGAACTGGATGTCCGTGCCTCGGCCGGGCACGGTGCGTTTCATGAGGGTGATGAGGAAATCAAGGCAGTCTGGATGTTTCCTGATGCCGTAATTCGCCATGAATTGCGTGCAAGATCTGCCAATCTCAGGATCATCACCATTGATGGGGATTCGATGGAACCGCTTTTGGCCTCAGGCGATCGGGTGCTGGTGGATACGTCGCAGCGCGTGCCGGCACCGCCCGGCATATTCGTGATCTGGGACGGGCTTGGCATTGTTGCCAAGCGCATCGAGCATATCCCGACTGTTGAGCCATCACGCATCGTGATCAAATCGGTCAATCCAATCTACGGCGATTATGAGCGCCCGACCGAGGAGGTGAATATCATTGGCCGCGTTATCTGGGCGGGGAAGAAGCTGTGAAGCGGGCTCGGATTCTTTCGGTTTCCCTGGCGCTGTTGGTTCTTGGCTTGGGAACGGCGCCTGTCGCGGCCAAGCGCATGGATCCCGTCCTGCTGCAAGGCGAGGCGCGGGCGATTGATGGCGATACGCTGCAAGTTGGTGAGATTCGGCTGCGCTTGCATGGCGTTGATGCGCCGGAGCTTCGGCAAACTTGCGAAGACAGTGCCGGCGATGCCTGGGCCTGCGGACGTCGTGCTGCTTCGGAATTGGCGGCGGCCGTAGCGGGTGGGGAAATTCACTGCATCGGCCGCGAGCGGGATCGTTATCAGCGTCTTGTTGCCACCTGTTGGGCAGGCGGGCGCGATCTTGGGCAAGCACTTGTCGCGCATGGTTGGGCCGTGGCCTATCGGCGCTATTCGGCGGATTATGTGCGCGACGAGGATATCGCGCGCTACCTGACGCAGGGGATGTGGGCCGGGCGGTTCGAGATGCCATGGGAATGGCGGCAGGCGCGGCGGCGGCAGTAGCTTTATCGTCTTTTTCGCTCTGATGCTTTCTTTATAGCTGATTTTCCTGCGCCGATGGATTCCTCTTTCATCTTGGCAAAAGCACGATCATCTTCAATCAATCGAGGCGGCGATGATGTTTCGCCCGATCCAATTGATTGCAGACGGTCTCAATGCGCAACGCTCTATCCGGCCCCAATCCCCTACCTGCCGAGTGCCTCTCGGGACCGGAGCGCCTGGATGAAGTCGCGCGCATCCTAGCCGTCGGGCTAAGGCGCCTTCAGGCCCAGGAGGCAAGCTCTTTATCTGCCGAAAACAGAGAAAGTTCATTCGACATTCTCGCCCTTAAACGCCGTGTTGGTCGTCGCAAACCAACCATCCGCGTCGGAGAAAGTTGATGGCATTACTAAAGAAAAAACCTGAAGCAGAGCCAGTGCGAATGAACGCCGGCCCCAGCGATGCCAGCGTCGTCGCGCAGCTCGCAGCGCTGCGGAAAATGAGCGTGGTCGAGCTCAAGCAAAGATGGGAAACGCTCTTTGGCACGCCGGCGCCGAATAACAGCCGAAGCTACCTGGAAGTGCGGCTCGGCAATCGTATTCAGGAACTTATGCTGGGCGGGCTTTCGCGCGACACGCGCCGCGTGCTCGATCTGCTGGTCAAGGAACTCGAGGGCAAGAACACCCGCAAGGCGATCATGACCGACCCGCGCAAGCCCGTCCCCGGCACGCGCCTGCTGCGCGAATGGGATGGCGCCGAGCATAGCGTGACAGTGCTGCGCGACGGCTTTGATTGGCAGGGCCGGAAATTCAAATCACTCTCGGCCGTCGCGCGCGCCATCACCGGCACGCAATGGAATGGCTATCGCTTTTTCGGCCTGCGTGAGGCCGGGCGGGATCCGCGATGAACCGCGCACCAGGATCCACATTGCAGATACCGCGCCGCCTGCGCTGCGCCATCTATACGCGGAAGTCGAGCGAGGAAGGGCTCGACATGGAATTCAACTCTCTCGATGCGCAGCGCGAAGCGTGCGAGGCCTATATCGCCAGCCAACGCTCAGAAGGCTGGGCCGCTATTCGCGAGCCCTATGATGATGGTGGCGTATCCGGTGGCACGCTGGACCGCCCCGCGCTGCAGCGCCTGCTGGCCGATGTGGAGGCCGGGCTGATTGACGTGATCGTGGGCTATAAGATTGACCGGCTATCACGCTCGCTGATGGATTTTGCCAGGCTGGTCGAGATTTTCGATCGCAACCAGGTCACCTTCGTCTCCGTCACGCAGTCCTTCAATACCACCACCAGCATGGGGCGGCTCACGCTAAACATCCTGCTTTCCTTCGCGCAATTTGAGCGCGAGGTGATTGGCGAGCGCATCCGCGACAAATTCGCGGCCTCTCGCAAGCGGGGCATGTGGATGGGCGGCTATGTCCCGCTTGGCTATGACGTGCGCGACCGCAAGCTGATCATCAACGAAGCCGAAGCCGCGACAGTGCGGATGATCTTCAAGCGCTTCGTGGCCATCGGCTCCGCCACCAAACTCGCCAAGGCACTGGTGTCGGAAAGCGTGCGCACCAAGAGCGGCAGGCCGGTCGACAAGGGCTATATCTACCGGCTGCTGAACAGCCGGGTCTATCTGGGCGAGGCCACGCATAAGGACGCTTCCTACCCCGGCGAGCATGTCGCGATCATTGACCGTAGCCTGTGGGACAAGGTGCATAGCATTCTGCAAACCAGCCCGCGGCTGCGTGCCGCCAATGCCCGAGCACGCACGCCCGCCTTACTGAAGGGGCTGATCTTTACCGAGACCGGCTGCGCCATGACGCCGGCGTTCACCAAGAAGGGCACTCGGCTTTATCGCTACTATGTTTCCATGGATGTGATCCGCAGCCGGCCGCTGGACGAAAACCCCGGCCCGCTGCGGCTGCCGGCGCCGATGGTGGAAGACGCGGTGATTGGCGAAATCCACCGCATGATCCGCGCCCCGGAAATCACCGCCCGCACCATCGCCGCGCTGCGCCGCGAAGGCGTGAAGGTGGAGGAGGCGGCGGTGGTCGCGACCCTTGCCGGGTTTGAGCGGCTTTGGGGCGCGCTGTACCCGGCCGAGCAGGCGCGCATCGTCCAATTGCTGGTCGAGCGTATCACCGTTGGCACCAATGGCATCGCGGTTGATCTGCGCAAGGAAGGGCTCGGCCTGGTCCTTCGGGACATGCTGCTGCCTACGAAAGAGGAGGCCTTTGCATGAGTGAGACCGCCACCAGCATCCGGGTTGTGATTCCGCTGACCCTTCGCAAGCGCAATGGCCGGCCGAAGATCCTACCGCCCGAGGATGCCGGGCTGCCTGGCAGCCAGGGCCAGGACCCGCATGTACTGCGCGCCATCGCGCGTGCCTGGAAGTGGCGGCGGCAGCTGGAGGAGGGGGAGGCTTCCACCCTGCAGGACATCGCGGGGAAGGAAGGCGTCTCCGAGCGGTTTATCGGCCGGATGATCCGGCTGGCCTATCTGGCGCCCGAGGTGCTGGAGGCGCTGGTGGTAAAGCGGCGTACGCCGGCGATTTCGATCAATGAGATGGTGGAGGTCGCGAAGCTGCCTTGGGGGGAGCAGATGGGGCGGGTGTTTGGGTAGCACTGTCACCTGCGGCCGTAGCGTTCATTCTTGGCTCGGTGGAAGGAAGCAAGGAATGACTTCGAAAGGCACGGCTGGCCTACTAGGGAGAGGGAACCTCGTGATGGAGCCGTTGACCGTCGGGCGCGCAGCGACGCAACGTCGTTATTCTGTTCTTGTTCCTGTTCAAGATATCGCATTAAATTCTCGAAACATCGTGACTTTGCCCTAGGGTCTCCCTGGAGCGCCGCCGGTTCGCGGCGGGCGCTGCTGGGCCGCCAGAGCGGCTTCGACGCGCGCTAGGTCTGCCCTGGCTGTCTCCCGGTTAAGGCGTATCGCTTCACGGAAGTCAGCCGCAGCCTGGCCATGATTACCACGCCGTTCGTAGACTAGCCCGCGGCCGTGGAATGCCACCCCGCGGCGCGGGTCGAGCCGGATCGCCTCGTCAAAGTCTCGGATCGCCGCGTCAAGGTTGCCGCGATCACGATGCGCGTTTCCACGGTTATTGTATGGCTGTGCAAGGCGAGGACTAAGGCGGATCGCCTCGTCAAGGTCTCGGATCGCTGCTTCCAAATTGCCGCGAGCCTGATGCGTAACTCCGCGACTATTGAACGCGAGACCAAGGCTCGGATTGAGGCGGATGGCTTCATTGAAATCGCGGAGCGCCATATCGAGGTTGCCGCGAGCCTGATACGAAAGACCGCGGCCGTGTACTGCCAAGCCAAAGCCCGGATCGATGCGAAACGCCTCGGTATAGTCGCGTATTGCGGCATCGTGATTTCCGCGAGACTGATGCACAGCGCCGCGGTTATTGAAGGCCGGAGCATAGCGTGCGTTAAGGCGGATCGCTTCGTCATAGTCGCGCATTGCCGCGTTGAGATTACCGCGATCACGATGCGCATTGCCGCGGTTGTTGAATGCTAGCGCAAAACGGGGGTCGATGCGCACAGCTTCGTCATAATCGCGGAGTGCTGCATCGAGATTACCGCGAGCCTGATGCACAAAGCCACGGTTATTGAAAGCCTGCGCTAAGCGCGGGTCGAGACGGATTGCCTCGTCATAGTCTCGGATTGCCGCGTCAAGGTTGCCGCGATCACGATACGTATTGCCTCGGTTGTTGAACGCAGGCGCAAGACGTGGGTCGAGGCGGATCGCTTCATCATAATCACGGATCGCCGCATCAAGGTTGCCGCGCGCGCGATGTACGAGACCACGATTGTAGAACGCCGGCGCGAAGCGCGGGTTGAGACGGATCGCCTCTTCATAATCGCGCATTGCTGCATCAAGATTGCCGCGAATTTGATGCGTTTCGCCGCGATTGTAGAATGCCAACAACAGGCGTGGATTGAGACGGATTGCCTCGTCATAGTCGCGGATTGCCGCGTCGTAGTTACCTCGAGCGTGATGCGCTTCACCACGGTTGTAGAGGGCGATGGCGCGGTTCGCAGCCGCCTCCCGGTTGCCGCGGCTCAACACTTCCGAACAGCCGCGAAGCTGCCGGTCACGATCTTGATCTTGCTCACAATCGTCCCAGGCTCGATCACGCGGCTGCGCCTGTAATACAAGCGGCCAGAATACAGCGCCGAGCAGTAGCGTCAGAATAAGCGATAATCTTCGCATGCCGAACCTCTCAACCCTCGGATACAACGCAGCTAAATGATTCCATTTGGTTCAAAAGTACTCTATCGTCCCCCTCTACGGTAATCACCTGACATAGGCCACCGACGGAACCCGGCGCGGACCGCAAGGGTCTGCGCTCCCGGTTCGCGGTGGCCGGACCGCGCCGAAGCGGGTTTGATGGCGTTGCGACACTCCATCTTTCAGATGAGAGGAGACAAGCGTGACTGACCAAACAAAAACATATTTATAATCGTGAAAAACGCGACAATCGTCGTCTTGTTTTTTTGTATTCTTTTGGCTTGTATTTTTGCATTATGTTGAGTTCTCTAACACGAATACTCTCACCGTCATCTGAACTTTTGGTTCTGACGAACCGAAACTCACCTTCACCATAAGTATTGAAAGCTTCTTGAAGATCTGCGTTTGTGTG
>CANEVG010000227.1 GCA_947442095.1 Sphingomonadaceae bacterium | reverse complement strand
TTCGATGGGGCGTTTGCTGATGCAGGGCTTTGCACGGCAGCTGGGCGGCAAGCTCGCAATCGAGAGCCGCGCGGGTGAGGGCACCGCGGTGCGGCTCGAATACCGGATCGCAGTGTAGCGCCAAACAGCCGGGCAGCGCTTTGCGCTGCCCGGAAGGCTTCAGCGCGAGGCGTCGAGAATGACGGACATGATCAGGCCGGTCGTGACGGCAACCAGCACGTAGCGATCGTCATAACGGCGCCATTCGTAGCCATTGGGCGGGCGGCGCAGGTTATAGCGGCGATAGTTGACGCGCGGGGCGTAGTACCGATCGTAGTAACCCATGCGCTCGCCCTCGCTCCAGCGATAGGCGTTGCCCCGGTCCCGTGCCCAGCCGCGATGCACGCCGTAGTTCCGGTACTGCCTTGGGTCGGCATAGCCATAGGTGCGGTTGCGGTAAGTGGCAGCATTGTAGGCGCGGTTGGCAGCCTGGCGATGTGCCTGTTGCTGGGCTGCCTGCCGCTGGTTGAGGCGGCGGTTGGCGTTCTGACGCTTGATGGCCTGCCGCTGTCTGATTTGTTGCTGGCCGGTCTGGCGTTGCGCCGTGCTGCGATCCTGTGCCTGACGGCTGTTGGCGCCCCGATGTTCGCTATTCTGGCGGTCATTTGGGCCTCCGGGCTGCGCTATGGCGACCGGACTGACAAGAAGCGCGATGGTGGCCATCGCGCAGAGCAGTTTCTTCATGGGAAATTCCCGTGGCGCGCCATCCGCGCCGTTTCGCCTTGCAGAGATCCGCAAGGGTGATCGGGTAACCCTGTGAAGACCAGCAAAGTTCCGGAAAAATAAGATCAATCGTGAACGATCGAAACGGTCGAGCCCGGGCTTTCATGGCGGATTTCCATACGGGCATTGAGCTGCGTCGCGAGCGCCTCGACAATGCCGGTGCCAAGTCCCGGATTGCCGCCCTCGTCCTCCGCCGGGAAGCCAACGCCGTTGTCTGCCACCGCCAGTGTCCAGCCGGTGCCGACCGACCTGAAATCGACCGTGATCCGCCCGTCGCGCGCGCCGCCAGGGAAGGCGTGCTTGAGCGAATTGATCACCAATTCGGTCACGATAAGTCCGAGGCTGAGCGATACGCGGGCCTCGACCTTGGTGTCGTCGGCCGTGACGGTGAGCGATAGGAAGCCCGGATCGGGGATCATCGAGGCACCAATGCTGCGGCACAGCTGCGTAAAGTAACCGCGCAGCTCCACCTCGCCTTCCTGCGTCATGGCCAGCTGCTTCTGCAGCGTGGCGATGGACATTACCCGGCTGTGCGCATCGCTAAGATGGCCGCGCGTCTCGTCTGAATTGACCTTGCGCGCGCTCTGCATGAGCACGCTGGCGATGATTTGCAAGCTGTTGGCGACGCGGTGCTGTAGTTCCTGCATCAGGAGCTGCTTCTCGCGCAGCAGATCGTCCTTGAGCTTGTCTGCCGCGCGTGTCGCAGTCACATCGCTAATTGCCAGCACGATCCGGGTGTCGCTTGCTGCGCCCTGGTAATCGAGCAGGTGCGCACTCAGCAGCAGGTGGCATACAGGCAAACCCGGCCGCACGAGATCCATCTCATAGGCCTCGATCGCCGGGCTGCCCTCGGCAATCGCGTGGAGCATTGCGCTGAGCTGGGGCCTTGACCATTCGCCGCCGCCCATTTCTGCAAACACTGCGCGGCCCAAAAGGGGCTGTGCAAGTCCGAAAGTGCGGTAAAACGAGGCGCTGGCCACCACGACACCGAGCGCGTGATCAAGCAGCACGAGCGGTGTTTCCGAGGCAATGATCAGCGCGAAGGCAAGAGTGCCCTGCGTCCCCGCCTTCTCCCCGGGCGTGCCGATCAGTATCTGTTCGCTATCGCGCGGCTGGTCCATCAGTCAGGCCTTTGGGATATGTGGGCCTGCCCATCGCAGCCCACCCTCGGCACTGAATCTCCTTCAGCGTGCCCGCTGGCATAGTGGAATGCGCCAGCACGGCATGAGAAGTTTAGCATGGCAGGCTGCGGGACTTGCATGGTTTCTCGAAGGGATTGCACCAGATCGGGCAGGACGAACGAAATTGGCCTGCCGTCCCGGGCGCATGGCACGGGATGGCAGGCCAGTCTGGTGCCCGCCCGGGAGGGTGGGTAAGCGGGCACCTGTTCGCCGCGATCCGATATTGCGGGGTCGTAAGCCGCAGTCGGTCGTCGATGCGACGGATCCGGACCAGTGCGGTCCGTAGGGGATTAAATCTTGTCGCCCAGCAGGCCTTTGGCTTCACCGATGATCTTCTCGGTCTTGCCCTTGGCTTCCTGCGCAAGGCCCTTGGCGATCAGCTCGGGGCTTTCGGTCTCTTTGCCGAGCGCGACCTTGGCCTTGCCGATGGCTTCGTTGGCAGTGCCCTTGGCCTTGTCGATGAATTCGCCCATTGGTGGTCTCCGGTGCGGCCGCGCGATTGTCGTGCTGCTTGTTCGGGAAACACGCCTGCAGCGGAAAGGTTCCGTTTCTAAATTCGGCCTGTCAGCAGCAGGATCACAACCACGATCAGGACAACGCCGATCACGCTGACCCCGCCATTGCCATAGCCGTAGCCATAGCCGCCGAACTTGCCGTTGAAGCCGCCGAGCAGAAACACGATGAGGACGATGACGAGAATGGTGCCGAGCATGTCCGCGCGCCTTACTTGTCAACGCGAATCGAAGTGAGGTCACCCATGATGCCGAACACCTGCAGCAGCCACACAAGCACGACGATCACGATCAGCGCGTTGAGGATGCCCTTGATCTTGCTGTCCATGGGCACATAAGCGTTGATCGCCCAGAGGCCGACGCCGATGAGGATCAGGGCGATGATGATATTGATGAGCGGCATGGATGGTGTTCCCCGGGATTGGGGGAGGCCAGATTTCGGCACTCCCGTCACCGGTTAAAACCGCACAAGGGGCTGAAAGTTCCCGCTACTCGTCCTGATCGGGCGGCTGCTTCGCCCAGAATGTGCCTGTCTCGCCAAGCTTCAGGCCATGTTGGAACAGCCCGCGCATGAACGCGGTGTCGAACAGGTCGTGGTCGGAAGCGGGGTAGTCCTTGTCGATGAAGCTGAGGTTGAAATCCACCCCGTGGGACTTGGCATAAAGGTAGCTGAGGTTGACCGCGCCCGCCATCGAGCGGCGCATGTTGAGCGAGATCGCCTGGCTGGCGATGGGCACGGTGCGCGGCTTGACCAGCTTGAACTCGCCGTTGAGCTTGTTGTTCACCACCATGTAAATATGCAACGGCTTTGCCGTGTTGGGCACCCGGTCCGCCACGATGGCCGCGTCGGGCAGGGTCAGAACTTGCGCGGTGGTGCCGCCATCGACATGCATTTCGCTGATCGTGCGGCCACCCGCTTCGGCCTGGATCATTACGGGCGGGAAGAACGCCGGGATGGCGGAAGAGGCAAGCAGGATTTGCCGGAACAGGGCGTAGCGGCCCGGCGCGGCGCTGGCGGAAATCGCGCCCATGTTCCAGATCACCATGCGCTGCGCATCAAGGTTCGCCGTGCCCACAAATAGCCGCCGCCCGCGCGCATGCTCGCGCCCGATGCGGTCGATCAGCGCGTCGGTCATTACCACGCCGATCATCTTCGCCAACGGCTTGGTGCTGGCAATGCTCGGCGAAAACGGGATCACGATCGGAAAGCGGTTCTTGTAGATGGTCTTGCCCGAAATCGTTGTGAACAGCCGTTCGAGCGTGCTGTCCTGATCCGGCCCCAGAAACGCGAACGGCGCGATGAGCGCGCCCGTGCTGACGCCCGTGACGATGGCAAACTCCGGCCGCGTGCCAGATCTGGTCCAGCCGTTCAGCAGGCCCGCGCCATAGGCGCCGTTGTCCGATCCGCCAGAAAGTGCCAGCATTGAACGCTCACCATTGGCCGCAGCAAAGGCCGGGGCCATCAGCCGTGCGGCTCCTGGCGCATCGGCCCAGAAGCGGGCCTGGGGCATGCCCGGAATGGTGGCCTCGGCCTGCTGCAACTCGCCAAACGGTTCGCGCTGGATCGTGGCGCACGCAGACAGCGCAAGGCTTGCGCCCAGCAGCATCGCGCTCCGCCTTGCCATCGTCGCCGTGCCCAAACCCGTTCCCCCATTTCGCAAACCCTGCGGGCATGTGTCCCTTACCCTGCAGGCGGCCTGAACGGCCTTCAGCCTTTCAGTTGCCGCAACAGGGCATCGATCCTGACCGTCGCGAAAGTCGAGAACGTATCGGAGATAGCATAGGGCAGCACGATCCGCTCACCCAATCGCATCGCCCCGCAAGTATAGACCACATTGGGCACATAGCCCTCGCGCTCCGACTTCTCCGGCTGGATCAAGGGCTCGTGGCTGCGCGCCAGCACGCGCGTGGGATCGGCCTTGTCGAGCAGCACCGCGCCGATCGCATAGCGCCGCACCGGGCCGACCCCGTGGGTGAACAGCAGCCAGCCCTCGTCCAGTTCGATGGGGGAACCGCAATTGCCGATCTGCACGAATTCCCACGGGAAGCGCGGCCCCAACACAACCTTGCCAAGGCCCCAGCTGCCAAGATCGTCCGACAGGATCAGGTGCAGGTTTTCGTTGTCATGCCGCGCGATCATCGCATAACGGCCATCGATGAGCCTTGGAAACAGCGCCATGCCCTTGTTGCGCGCCGCCGGGCCTTCCAGCGGCATCATGCGGAAGGTTACAAAATCCTTGGTTTCCAGAAGTTCCGAGCGGATGTCGCGGCCACTATAGGCCGTATACGTCGCGTAGTAGGTGGTTTCGCCCCCGTCTTCAAACGCCACAAAGCGCGCGTCCTCGATCCCGTTGGACTGGCTGTCGGTGACGGGAAAGATCACCCGCTCGCTGATGTCGCTCGCCGGGTTGAACGCCAGCGTCAGCCGGTCTCCCACCCGCGCGGTCACATCAGGCACACTGGCAAGACGGGCTGGCGGGTCGATCATCACCGTGCCATCCGCAGCGATCACCCCGGAGCGGAAGGTGAGCGAGGAGACATGGCCTTCGCCCACCGCGCGCACGCTCAGCACGAAGCGGCCGCAGCCCTCGCGCAGGCCCGATTGGTCCGGATGGGGCACGATGCTAGGGTTGAACAGCGCTGCCGCCTCGAAGCTGTATTCGTGCATAAAATACGCGCCAACGAGTTGGCACTGCTCGCGCGAGAAATTGGCATGGCTGTCGAACACCGTTTCCATCTGGCGGGCGCGGGTTTCGAACTTGGCGAGGAGATTGCGGTGCCGGCCATCGAAGTTGTCAAGCGTTGCCTTCAGCAGCGCATGCACTTCCGGTTCGGGCAAGGCCATAACTCTATCGACGATGTGGTTTGCGCGGGTCTTGTCAAGATCATTGAGATTGCGCGGCTCCACCGAAGGCCGGAAAGGTCGGACGACGACGCGCGAGGGGTCGGGCAAAAGATGCAGGGCCTGGCGATTGAAGAACGGAGTGGGCTTCATGGCATCCTTAAGCGAGCAGCCGCGAAAGCGGCGCAGTCAGCCGTGTAGCAGCCCTGGGACCCACCCCTTGCACGAATTCGGCGTCCATGCCGCGCATGTCGGCAAGGCCGAGTAGCCAATATAGCACCGACTCCGCGCCCCGGTTTTCGTTTGCGCGATCAGGGTGCAGTCCATCGCGGCAGCTGCCATCGGCCAGATCGACCAGCGGGATGGCGAGATCGTTGTCTCCCAGAAACCATGCAAAGGCCCGCGCGGCCTCGGTATGCCAGTTGCCGCCAGGCTGGATGCGCTGTGCCGCCGCGCAAGCGGCGATGGTCGCGGCGGCTTCCAGCGGTTGCTGGTCAAAGGGCAGGGGGGGCGTGCGCGCCAGCATGAACCCTTCCGATCCAACCGGGCGAAAATGTCCGGCAGGGGAAGTTTGCACGCCCATGAGCCAGCGCAGGCTGCGCAGGCCCGCATCTGCAAGATGCGCCTCCCCGGCAGCGTACCCGGTGCGGATCAGCGCTTCGCAGAGCCGCGCGTTGTCATAAGTCAGGCGGTCCTCGAACCAGACGTGCCCCGGCCCCTCGGCCTCCAGCAAGCGGATTTCCAGCCGCCGGGCCAGCGTGCTCCGGATCGTCGCTGCCACGCCGTTTTCCGGATGCGCCGCGCAGAAGTGATC
>CANEVG010000226.1 GCA_947442095.1 Sphingomonadaceae bacterium | reverse complement strand
TGGCGCGCCGAAGCTGAGGCCGGGGGTGCCCTTGTCGATCACGAGGCAGGAGATGCCCTTGGGGCTGGCGTCCCCGGTGCGCACCATCGTCACGTAGATGTCGCTCACGCCGCCGCCCGAGATGAACTGCTTGGTGCCGTTGACGACATAATGGTCGCCCTCCAGCCGCGCCGTCGTGCGCAGAGCAGCCGCATCGGAACCCGAGCCCGGCTCGGTCAGGCAATAGCTGGCGATCTTGTCCATCGTCACCAGCGAAGGCAGATACCGCGCCTTGACATCATCGCCCCCGAACCGGTCGATCATCCAAGCGGCCATGTTGTGGATCGAAATGAACGCGCTGGTCGTGGGGCAGCCATAGGCCATGGCTTCCATGATCAGCGCCGATTCCAGCCGCCCCAGCCCGATGCCGCCGCTTTCCTCGCTGACATAGATCGAGGCGAAGCCCAGCTCCGCCGCCGCCTTGATGGTATCCAGCGGGAAGCTGTGATCCTCGTCCCACTGCGCCGCAAACGGCGTGATCGCATCGGCGGTAAAGCGCCGCGCCATCTCCTGAATGGCGATCTGGTCTTCGGTGAGCTGGAACTGGTCGGTCATGAGGCTTCCATGGACAGGAAAGGATTGATGATTGTCAGTCGGTCGTCGATGATCAGGCCATGTTGCATGTCTTCGCTGTAGAGGATGTCGCAGTCGTCGAGCAGGGCGGCGGCTGCGATCAGTGCATCATGAAAATTGAGCCTGTATCGCCTTGCAATGTCGCAGCCGATGCGGTGGACTTCGGTATCGACCGCGCGCGCATTGGCTGCAAGGCTCTGGATAATAGTCAGCGCTTCCTCGATTTCTCCCCAAGGCAACTTGCGTTTTCTGAGATTGACGTTCGTGAACTCATTTAGAAGTTGCACACTAATCAAAGGCCCACCTTCAAGGACAACAAAGGCAATGTCGCACTTGGGCCCATCGGAAAGCGCGTAGACTGCTATGTTCGTGTCAATCGCGAAAGATGCGATCACCGCGCATTGGCCTCGTCCCGGTCGAGCTTCCAGTCTGCGGGCAAAGGTCGCCGCAAGGCTTTGACACGCCCAAGGGCTTCCTCGCGGGTCATCTGCGAGCGCTGCAAAGCACGCGCAAGAAGTTCCGCGTCTATCGAATCTCCTTCCTTGAGATCAAAACGCTCCACAATTTCGCGGGGCAAGCGCACCGCGAGGCTGTTGCCCCATTTTCCGATCTGCATCTTCGTAACGAACCTTCGGGATATCCGCCATGATATCCCAAATGAGGCGATCCAGCAATCAACCCATCGTCGGAATGACAAACGCATTCCCGCTATCCGGCAAGCCATCCGGCCAGCGCTGGGTCACGGTCTTGACCTTTGTCCAGAACTTCACGCCTTCCATGCCGTGCTGGTTGGTATCGCCAAAGGCCGAGCGCTTCCACCCGCCAAAGGTGTGATAGGCCACCGGCACCGGGATCGGCACGTTGATGCCGACCATGCCGACATTGACCCGCGCCGCAAACTCGCGCGCCGCGTTGCCGCTTCGGGTAAACAGCGCGACGCCGTTGCCATACTGGTGCTTCGAAGGCAGTGCTAGCGCCTCCTCGAAATCCTTCGCACGCACGATCTGCAGCACAGGTCCGAAGATTTCGTTCTTGTAGCTGTCCATGTCCGCCGTCACATGATCGATCAGCGTGGGGCCGACAAAGAAACCGTTCTCGTGGCCCTGCAGCGTGAAGCCACGCCCGTCGATGACGATCTTGCCGCCTTCTTCCTCGCAGCGCGTGATCCAGCGCTCGATGCTCGCCTTGTGCGCAGCCGTAACGACCGGCCCATAGTGGCAATCGGTATCGGTCGACACGCCGACCCGCAGCGCTTCGATGGCGGGGATGAGTTTGGCCTTGAGCCGCTCGGCGGTCTCATCGCCCACCGGCACGACCACCGGCAGCGCCATGCAGCGCTCGCCCGCCGAACCGAACGCGGCACCCGCCAGATCGTTCACCACCTGATCGAGATCAGCGTCTGGCATCACGATGCCGTGGTTCTTGGCCCCGCCCATCGCCTGCACGCGCTTTCCGGCGGCCACACCGCGATTGTACACGTAGTGCGCGATATCGGACGAGCCGACGAAACTCACCGCCCCGATCGCCGGATGATCGAGGATTGCGTCGACCATTTCCTTGTCGCCGTGCACGACTTGGCAGATGCCTTCAGGCAGACCGGCTTCCAGGAACAGCTCCGCAAAGCGCACCGGCACAGAAGGATCGCGCTCCGAAGGCTTGATGATGAAGGCGTTGCCCGTGGCGATAGCGACACCGGCCATCCACAGCGGGATCATGCCCGGGAAGTTGAACGGCGTGATGCCAACACCGATGCCGATCGGCTGGCGCATCGAATAGATGTCGATGCCGGGGCCGGCGCCTTGCGTGTATTCGCCCTTCAGCACATGCGGGATACCGCAGCAGAATTCGATCACTTCGAGCCCGCGCTGGATATCGCCCTTGGAATCGGCAATGACCTTGCCGTGTTCGGACGATAGCAGCCGCGCAAGCTCGTCGATGTTCGCCTCGACCAGCCGCTTGAACTCGAACATCACGCGGGCGCGCCGCTGCGGATTGACCGCGGCCCAGGCGGGCTGCGCGGCGAGCGCGGCCTGCACAGCACGTTCCAGTGTGGCGGCATCGCCCAGCGCCACTTCGGCCTGCACTGCACCCGTATTGGGATCGAACACCGGGCCCTTGCGCGCCGGAGCACCGCCCGAGCCGCCGACAATGAAATGATCGATCTGGCGCATGTGCATACCCTTTCTCATAAATCGTCTGGCGGCTTCCTGCACCCCGGATCAATTGCAAGCAAGAAGCGAAAATGCGATGGACGACTGCAATGATGCAGGTGCCAGACTGGAACGACTATCAGGCCTTCCTCGCCATCGCGCGGGCCGGGCAACTGGCGCGTGCGGCAAGTGCAATGGGGGTGGACGCAACGACCATGGGTCGCCGTCTGCGCCGTCTTGAAACGCGCATCGGCGCCACATTGTTTGAACACACGCGCGAAGGGCAAGTGCTGACCGAAGCGGGCGAGGCAATGCTCGCCGAGGTGGAGGCGATGGAGCGGGCCGCCAGCCGGATCGGCGAGCACGGCGGCGGCGGACCTGCTGGCCTGCTGCGCGTCAGCCTCTCCGAAGGGTTTGCCAGCTGGATTGTCGCCCCCGCACTTCACGCCTTCGCGACCGCACACCCGCGGCTGGTGATCGATCTCGTGGCCTCATCGGGCTTCCTCAGCCCTTCCAAGCGCGAAGCGGACCTTGCCGTTACGCTCTCCCGCCCGCGCGCCGGGCCAGTGATCGCCGGCAAGCTGTCCGATTACGCGCTGCGGCTCTACGCCTCGCCCGAATATCTGGCAGGTCACGCGCCGCTGCGCCGCCCCGCCGATCTGGCGCGTGGGCATTCGCTGGTCGGCTATGTGCCCGATCTGCTCTATGCGCCCGAACTGCGCTATCTGGCGGAGATCGAGCCCGGCCTCGCCGCTACAGTGCGCTCATCCTCCATCAACGCGCAGCACCGCCTGATCGCAGCCGGTGCGGGCATCGGCGTGCTGCCCTGCTTCATCGGCGATGCGCACGCGCGGCTGGTGCCCGTCCTGCCCGAACGGCGCATCACGCGCTCGTTTTGGCTGGTGATGCACAAAGATACGCACAGTCTTGCGCGGGTGCAGGCGTTCAAGGTGTGGCTGACGGCGTTAGTGGAGCGGGAACGCGGGCGGCTCATGCCATCTTGATCCTCCCCATTTTGGCGAACCCCAAATGGGAAGGTGGCCTGCCACAGGCAGGTCGGAGGGGTCTTTTCCTAAAGCTTCGCGACCGGCGCGTCCTCACCCAGGTCCTCGTACCATGCCTCGACCGGACCGGAGAGTTTGAGCGTGAGCGGATTGCCCTTTCGGTCCATGGTCTTGCCCGCCTGCACGCGCACCCAGCCTTCGGAGATGCAGTATTCCTCGACATTGCGGCGCACGGTGCCCTTGAAGCGGATACCGATGCCGCGGCGCAGTTTGTCTGCATCGAAGAACGGGCTGCGCGGATTGATCGCAAGGTGATCGGGTGGCACGTCCGGGCCTGCAGCGGCGGCAGGGCCAGAATCGGGGGCGGGACTGGCGGGTTCGGGCAATGTTGGTTCTTGGGTCATGGAGTGGGCAAATATCTTGATCCCCCCACTTGTCAATCAAGTGCCGCCATGGCAAAGCCGCGCGCCTGTCTGGACCGCCTTTTGCCTTGAGGGCGGGCCCAAACGGGCGCGTAGCTCAGTGGTAGAGCACACCCTTCACACGGGTGGGGTCGCAGGTTCAATCCCTGCCGCGCCCACCATCTTTCCAATAGCTTAGAAGAGATGGCTCCACTTCCCATGAAAAAACATGGAAAAGTCGTGGTAGGTCTGGCTCCAGAATGCTGCGCCTCGAGCTAGGGGCGAACTACACCTGGATCCACCGAAACTTTGACATCACTGGCGCGGCGCCTGGAACGGTCGTCCCGGTTTTTGCTGCGACAGGCGTCCCGACCCACAAGGCGTTTGTCCATGCGAACTGGAAGCCAGTTGAGCGGCTCAGCATCCTGCCAAGCGTGTGCGCCGCATGACTTGTTTCAGTTTAAGCCGACATTCCATCGGCTACATCGGAACGGCGAGGTCTGGTCGCGTGCTGCGGGACGTTCGTGGTTGATAGGGGACGCATTCAGACGGAGAGCGCCGCCACTCTGCGGTCAATCAGATTATCCCTCGACTAAGGCGCTTAAGCTGGGAGCCCCCGACGATTTGGCGTTTGACACGTTCGGCCGGAGGATACCATTTGTCCTAAGTCCTAGGACGGCGGACAGATGGGGTTTATACGAAAAGCTAGGACATCATCATCATGCTCAAGTTAGTGAGCTTGGAAGACCAGATCAAGCATGGCCAACTCGTTGAATCGACGATCTCCGATCCGTTCGCGTTACGAAGTCTTGAAAGCGAACTGGGCATCAGCAAAACTGAGATCAGCGCATCGATCCGGCGCAGTACCGCATCTCACCTTGCTATAAAGTCCAGTGATCGCGCAAAGGTGAATCGACGCAATCTCATCGAATTCGTCCAGCACGGGCTGAAATACGTCTTCCCCGCGAAGCCAGGCGCACCGCAGCGCGGCGTCGCCACGGGCTTTGCCGCACCTATGCTGGAAGGGAAACTCGTAAGCTCAGGTGCCGACATCTATATCTGGCCCCATCTCGAAGGAAGTCAGAGAGGTCTTTCAATCGCACCATTGTTCAAATCTGTCCCCGACGCAGCGCTCAAAGACACCCGGCTCTACGAATTGCTGGCGCTGATCGACGCGATCAGAACCGGTAATCAGCGCGAAGCAAATCTTGCCCAACGCACCTTTGAGGAACGGATGGCATACGCATGAGCCTGCAGGGCGAACTTCTCGCAATGCTGGAAACCGTCGCCCAAGCATTGGGCGATGATCTGTGCCAGCGGATGGCGTTTGTCGACGGGTGCTCGACCGCAGTGCTCATCACTGACAAGATAACACTGCAGGAAGTGCGCGCCACAGACGATGTCGACCTGATCGTTGACCTAGCCGGAATGGCCCAGTGGATGCAGCTGCAGGAAACCTTGTACCAGAAGGGATTCACGGTGTCGGGGGAAGATGACGTGATTTGCCGAATGCGTCTCGGCGACCTGAAAGTCGATTTCATGCCCGACGCCCCGGATATCCTGGGATTCAGCAATCGATGGTACAAGGAAGGCATCTACACGGCAGTCAAGTACGCCCTGCCCAGTGGGCGTGTCATTAAGCACCTGACATCGCCGATCTTTCTGGCCACCAAGCTCGAAGCCTATGCAGGCCGCGGCGCGAATGACCCCACATGAAGCCACGATCTGGAAGACATCCTTAATGTCGTGGACGGACGACCGACACTCTTGACCGAAGTGCAGGCGGCAGAAACACAAGTCCGCGGCTACCTGTCGGAGCAGTTCGAGGTGTTAATAAACCATCCGGACTTCGAGAATTTCCTTTATGGAAACATCCGGGGGCCCGGTGGCAGGGCTGAAATGGTGCATGGCAGAGTGAAGGCGTTAGCCGGAACAAAATAGCGAGCCTATAAGATGGACGCGCGGCTCAGTATCCTTTGACAAAGAGGAAAGACGAAAGCCCGCGTTCT
>CANEVG010000225.1 GCA_947442095.1 Sphingomonadaceae bacterium | reverse complement strand
GCGTGCTGGAAGATCTGAAGCTGGGCATGCCGATGGAATTCGTGGTCGCGCCGTTTGATGCGACCCGCGCGACTTATGCGTTTCGGCCGGAGAAAGCGTGATGGAAGACGTTTATATCATTGGAGCAGGCATCCACCCCTTCGGCCGGACTGACGGCCGTTCGGGCCGCGATCAGGGCGTGTTCGCGGTGCGGCAGGCGATGGCCGATGCCGGGATCGACTGGACCGATGTGGGCTGCGCTTACGGCGGTTCGGCGGGCGCGGGCAATGCCGATATCATGGTTAACGAACTCGGGCTAACGGGCCTGCCGTTCATCAATGTCAGCAATGGCTGCGCGACGGGCGGCAGCGCGCTTTCATCGGCGCGCAACGCGATTGCGGCAGGCGAGTTCGACGTGGCGCTGGCGGTGGGCTTCGACAAACACCCGCGCGGCGCGTTCAATGCCAAGCCCAAGGAATACGGCTTGCCCGAATGGTACGGGCAGACCGGCATGATGCTGACGACGCAGTTCTTCGCGCTCAAGATCCAGCGCTATATGCAGCTTTACGGGATCACCCGCGAGACGCTGGGCCGCGTTGCGGAAAAGGCGTTTCGCAACGGGGTTCATGCCGATCACGCCTGGCGGCGTTCGCCGGTCGATCTCGAAACGATCCTGAACTCGCCGATGGTCAACGATCCTCTGACCAAATACATGTTCTGCGCGCCCGCCGAAGGTGCGGTGGCGCTGATCCTGGCGAGCGGCAAGAAGGTGCGTGAACTCGGCGCAGATGCGGTGAAGATCGCTAGCGTCGCGGTGCGCACGCGCCCGCCGGGCTCGTTCGAGGTGTTTGCGCCTGCAATTGATATCGAGAACGGCGGCAAGCCCACCATTCTCGCCTCCAAGGCGGCTTTCGAGCAGGCCGGGATTGGCCCCGAGGACATTTCGGTCGCGCAGTTGCAGGATACCGAGTCGGGCGCGGAAATCATGCACATGGCCGAAAACGGCTTCTGCAAGGACGGTGATCAGGAACAATGGCTGCGCGAGGGCCGCACCGAGATCGGCGGCAAGCTGCCGGTCAACACCGACGGCGGCTGTCTGGCTTGCGGCGAGCCGATCGGCGCTTCGGGGCTGCGGCAGGTCTACGAAAACACTGTGCAGCTGCGCGGCCGGGGCGGCGGGCGGCAAGTGCCCGGGAGCCCCAAGGCCGCTTACAGCCACGTCTATGGCGCACCGGGGCTTTCCGGCGTTGCCATTCTGGAGCGCTGATCGATGGCCAAAGAGCAAGGCCGCATGACGGGCAAGGTCGCGCTCATTTCGGGCGGCGCGGAAGGGATCGGCGGCACGGTCGCGCGGATGATCGTGGCCGAAGGCGGCAGCGTGATGCTGGGTGATCTGCAGCTGGACAAGGCCAAGGCGCTGGCCGCGGAACTGGGGCCGAATGCCGATGCCGTGGTGCTGGACGTGCGCGATCTGGCGCAGTGGGATGCGGCCGTGGCGGCGACGTTGGCACGCTTCGGCAAGCTGACGACGCTGTGCAATATCGCGGGTATTTCCGAGCCCGGGAACACCGTCGATGTCGACCTCGACAGCTGGGAGCGGCACATCGCGATCAACCTCACGGGCACGTTCTACGGTTGCCGTGCGGCGATCCCAGCGCTGGCGGCGTCTGGCGAAGCGGCCACCATCGTCAATGTCGGCTCGATGCTGGCGCACCGTGCGGCGGGCAATATGGCCGCCTATTGCGCGTCCAAGGCCGGGGTCACGCATCTCACGCGTTCGGTCGCGCTCGATTGCGCCGAGCGGGGGCTGACAATTCGCGCCAACACCGTGCATCCCGGCGCGATCCGCACGCCGATGTACGGCCGTTATCTCAATGCGGGCGGCGCCACGCCCGAGCAGATCGAGGCGGTCATGGCCTCCGCGCACCCGATGGGCCGCGTGGGGACGCCCGAAGAAGTGGCCAAGGCGATCGTGTTCTTGAGCTGCGCGGATTCGAGCTTCACCAGCGGCACCGATCTGAATGTTGACGGGGCCAGCGCGATCCGCAGCTGAGGGTGCAGGACGGGACCCCGGATCAAGTCCGGGGTAACGACAGAAATCTGAGACGAACGTTCGCTGCACCGCGCCTAAGAGCCGGGCAGCCATCACAAAAGGAGAGATGCGAAATGGCTTTGGTATCCGTCGTGGGCGCAACCGGCCGTCAGGGCCTGGCGCAGATTCGTCAGCTTGTTGCGTCGGGCCATTCGGTCCGCGCCTTGTCGCGCAATGAGAAGCCCGATCTCGGGCCGACCAACGCCGATATCGAAACCCGCGTGATCGATCTCTATGACCGCTCGACTTATACCAAGGCGCTCGAAGGCTCGGACGCGGTGTTCTACAACCATCCGCTGCAATTGCGCGATTCCCGCGCGGAACTCGCCGGTTGGATCGGGGAAGCGGCCAAGGAAGTCGATGCCAAGCGCTTCGTGTGGAACACCTCGAGCTGGATCCCGGACAAGCCCGGCGATGCCTTCACTTATGCGGGCAACACCGCCGGCATTAATGCGCTGTTCCGCTCAGGGGTTCCGGCCACCGTGTTCGGCTCGGTGCTGTTCATGGACAACCTGCTGACCAACTGGGCACGGCCCTTTATCATGCACGAGCGCCGCTACGTCTATCCGCACAAGCCGACGCTGGGCGCGAACTGGATCAGCCTCGATGACGTGGCCAAGATCATGGTCCATGCGATGGACCGGCCGGACATGGAAGGCACTTGGATGAACATCGGCGGGCCGGAGCGGATTCTCCCGCCGCAAGTGGCGCAGATCCTTTCGGACCACTTCGGCCACACGATCAAGTATGACCCCTGCACCCCCGAAGAGTTCGGCGATCTGCTGGTAGGCGCGCTGGGCGATTCGATGGCCGAAGAAGAGCGCAAGCCCTTCTCCGCCGGGATCGCTGCGTTCTACAACTACAACAACAACGCGCCGACAAAGCCCTTCGAGGTCAACGTGGAAGCGATGATGGAGCGCCTGCCGGGGATCGAGCTGGAAACCTTGGCGCAGTGGGCGGCACGGCAAGACTGGTCGGATACGGCGCACCGGCCTTCGGCGGGGTGATTGCGGGCAGGGGCATTGGCATGCCCCTCAAACCCCGTATGTCCTAAGCTTGTCGAAGCGCCGGTTTTTCTTGTTGCGTCAGCGCGCGGCACGAAGAAAAGGACAGTACGTCGACAAGCTCAGCATGAGCGGGATTGGGGATGGGTGATTAGCTTGATCGCCCCGCGAGCCAATGCCGCGTCGCTGCGGCTACCGCTTTCGCCCGTTCACCCGCATCCGGGAAGGCATCGCGCAGCGCTTTCGAGCGCAGTTCGATGCTGAGCGGGATGCCGGGGGGCAGCGCCTGGTAGAGCGCATCCAGCGGCAGGCCGCCTTCGCCGCATTGTTCGCGCAAGTCGATGGCGTCGGTGATGATCGCGCCAAAGTCTGACGGATCGGGGCGCATGGTGGGGGCGTCGCAGAACTGGGCGTAGGGGAGCAGTTCGGGCGGGACTTTCGCGATATCCCCAATCGGGCTGAGCGAACGGTCGACGTGGATCGGATCGATCAGCAGCGCGCGCAGCGGGTGGGCGACAGAATCGAGCACCGCGAGAGCCATCGCCAGGGTCTTCACTTCGGTGAATATCCCGAATTCCAGTGCGACACGCATCCCGGAGCCTTCGGCGTGTTGGCAGAGTTCTGCGAGGCGGGCGGCAGTCGCGCCGAAATCGGGATCGGAGGAGACGCAGAGCACGTTCTTCGCGCCCAATGCTGCGCCCACGTCGATCACCTTGCGGTGCAGGGCCTTGTCGCTGCCGGGCTGGATCCAGATCACTTCGACATCGAGCAGCGGCAGGCCCGTATCCGCCAGCGCGGCGCGGGCTTCGCGCGTCATCGTGTCGGTCCACTCGGCGGGCTCGACCCACAGGCCGGTCATGTCGAACCCGCCAGTGGCTGCGGCGCGGATCGTCTCGACCGGTCCGCTCTCGGGCACAATGCCCGAGGCGAACGAGATCTTGTTCATATGGAGCTTCCGCCGTCGATGCGGAATTCCGCGCCGGTGGTGAAGCCGGATTCGTCCGAGGCGAGATAGACCGCGATGGCGGCGATTTCCTCAGGCGTCCCGATGCGGCCGATGGGGTGGACCGCGACCCAGCCGGCATAGACTTCGTCCGGGTTGGGCACTTGCGCCAGCACCTTGTCGAGGATCGGGGTGCGGATCACGCCAGGGTGGATCGAGTTGCAGCGGATGCCGTAGCCGCTCTTGCCGCAGTGCGCGGCGACCGACTTGGTCATGATGGCGACCGCGGCCTTCGCGCCGTTGTAGGCCACCAGATCGGCGGTGGCCTTGATCCCGGCGAGCGAGGACATGTTGATGATCGAGCCGCCGTTCGCCTTCATCTTGGCGACAGCATACTTGCAGCCGAGGAACACGCCGACGACGTCGATCTCGAATTCGTGGCGGAACTGCGCGAGCGTGATCTGCTCGATATTGCCGGCGGTGGTGATCCCCGCGTTGTTGATCACGCAATCGAGCGCGGCGATCCCGTCCATCGCGCTCGCCCAATCGGCTTCCTGCGTAACGTCGAGGTGGATGTAGCTGGCCTTGGGGCCGAGCTCGGCGGCGAGGGCCTTGCCGCCCGCGTCATCGATATCGGCGATAACGACGCTTGCGCCTTCGGCGATAAAGCGCGTGGCCATGGCCGCGCCGAGGCCCGATGAGCCGCCAGTGATGAGGGCGGTCTTGCCGTTCAGTCGCATCAGTTTCTCTCCCGTTTTATGGCTCAGCTGTTTGCCGGATCGACGCGTTCCCAATCGTGCCAAGCCTGTCGCCGCACGATGATCCATGCGCCATCGCGCTTTTCCAGCCGGTCGCAATAGCGACCCGCGACGATCCAGTCGGTCGCCTTTCCGTGGGTGGGCACAGGCGTGCCTTCCATGTGGCCGGCCTCGATCAGGTGGTAGGCGACGAAGTTGGCTTCGGTCTCCACGCTCATGCCATCCTCGGCAAACGCGAAGTGCACATTGCCGATGGTGTGGTGCGTGGCCGGGATCGTGGCCAGCACGGCGCTGGCCATCCGCACGAAATCATCGGCCGATCCTTCGATGGCAGAGTGCTTGTGGACATGATCATCGGCAAAGCAGGAGCGCACCAGCGCCCAGTCGCGCCGGTCGATGCCCTTGCAATAGCGATGGAGGATGTCGCGGATTTCCTCGCGCGCCAGCAGCTCGTCTGTCGTCACGGCCTCACCCCTCTCTTTTGCTAGTAACGTCTGCCTAGCATCCGGGGTGAATTGGTGGGAACTTGGCAATAGTGAGAGGAACGCCGAAAATGGGCAGGTTAGCAGGCAAGATCGCCATCATTACCGGCGCGGCCAAGGGGCTGGGCGAGGCGGATGCGCGCATGTTCGTGGCGGAGGGCGCGCGAGTGATCCTCTCGGATGTGGACCGCGAAAACGGCGAAAGGCTCGCCGCCGAACTGGGTGACATGGCCGAGTTCCAATACCACGATGTGCGCCACGATGCGGAATGGCAGGCGCTGATCGATGATGTGGTGGCGCGGTACGGACGGCTCGATATCCTTGTGAACAACGCAGGCGTGGTCAAACTCGGCACGATCGAGACGCAGACCGAGGCGGACTACCGCTTCATCATGGCCGTGAGCGCGGATGCGACCTTCTTCGGCTGCAAGCATGCGGTGCGGGTGATGAAGGAAACCGGCGGCGGGTCGATCATCAACATGGCATCTATCGCATCGGTGCAGGGCGAATCCGTGGTGGCGGGCTATTGCGCGGCCAAGGGCGCGGTCGAGGCGCTGACGCGGGCGGTTGCGGTGCACAGCGCGCGGGAAGGCTACAACATCCGCTGCAACAGCGTGCACCCCTCCTCGATCCTTACGCCGATGGTCATCGAAGTGGCGCGCCAATCGGGTGTGACCGTCGCGCCGGACAGCGAGCAGACAGGCACGCTGGCGAAGCTGGGGGAGCCGGATGACATTGCCTACACGGTGCTGTTCCTTGCCTCGGACGAAAGCAAGTTCATCAACGGCGCGGCGATCCGGGTGGATGATGCCAAGTCGGTGATCGCCGGCGTCGTGTGACTTTGGGTCTGAGGGAGAATTGGCGATGATGGACCAAGGCACCGTCGAGACCATCAAGCGGCTCATGGAATGGGAAGCG
>CANEVG010000224.1 GCA_947442095.1 Sphingomonadaceae bacterium | reverse complement strand
GGCAGCGGCGAGCAGGATGGCCAGCGGAAGCGCGGCAAGGACGAATCGGCGGTGCATCATAGGCTCGCATTAACCTTCAAGGCAGGCGGTTTCACAAGCGCCAGCGCGCGCTAGAGGCCGAAATGCGGTAAACAGACCACCCGGAGCCGAGCGTAGGCGGGATTGGCGCGAATCTGACGGCCATGGGGCCAGATGGGGCTGCCCCAATGCGACCAGGCCCTGCTTAATTGACCGGAACTTGATTGACTTGAGCCTGCACGGCCAAGACCCTGGCGTTCGGCCTTGTGGCCGCAGCCTGCATTGCGAGCCCCGCCCACGCCCAGTCGGCCGACTGGGTCCAGCAGGTTGCCCGCACGACCGCATCAAAGCAGGCCTACCCCAAGACTGCGCAGGCCCGCCGCGAGCAGGGCTCGGCCAAAGTGAAGATCTTCTTGGTGGCCTCGGGCGCAGCCGAGCGCGCCGAGCTGATCGCGCCCACGGGCCCGACCGCGCTGGGCCGCGAAGCGCTAGCCCGGTCCAGCCGCACCGGCACTATCCCCCCGCAGCCCGGCGGCGCCACATCGGTGACCGTTCCGATCACGTGTAAGCTGCTCTGAATTGGGACGCCGGCCCCTGCCGCATCGGACTAGGAGCCGGGTCAGACAAGCAGTTCGGGAGAGGGGCGGAGCAATCCGCCACTTTGTCGTCATGCCCCCGCTTTTTCAAATCGCCGCAAGCATGGCGATCAGCCGCGATTGGGCGAGCGTGAGCGGCGCGGTCAAGCGCACTTGCCCGCTGGGCGCGCCGTTGAGACCGGCCGAGGCCTCCGCCTCGTCAATCGCGGCAAACGCGCGCAGCGCTGCCTCATAAAACACGGGTCCCTCACAAGCCGGAGCGATCGGCCAGGTCGTGCGCTTGAGCAGGGTGGCACCGCGACAGCGTTCGGGCCCGCCGTCCTAGCGTGAGACTTGTCGCGGCGGCCGGTTGACGTCCAGCAGCTGCCATCAGCCAGAAAAAGCGGGATTGTACCATGCGAACTGGATTGCATATTTTGCCCCGCAGCGCCGGTTCTTTCCGGTCGGCGAGCGGCTCTGCTACCTGGCAGTGCCCCCCTGATGGAAAGCATCGGCGGCGGCGCTCCGGCAGGACAGGCCGCGATGCACCTCAGCCGCTCGGTGCAGTGCGTCCATGCCGTGGTGCGGGGCGGTTCGCTCGATGTCGAGCTATCTTTCCAGCCGGCTGGAAGCCGACCCGGGCACCGAAATAGACTGTCACACCGACGTCGTGGCGCTGCATGGCGACAGCCATCTAGAGGGCGTGACCTTCCGCGAGGCCCGGACCGGCAAGATGCGCGAGATCGCGGCCCGCGCCCTGTTCATCATGGTGGGCGCCGCACCCAGTACAGACTGGCTCTTGGGTCTGGCGGCGCTGGACGAGAAGGGCTTCTTGCGCACAGGGCCGACCGTGGGCGCGGCTTCCCCGTTCGCAACTTCGAGGCCGGGTATCTTCGCGGCTGGCGATATCCGCACCAGATCGGTCAAGCGCGCGGCGTCGGCCACGGACGAAGGGTCGGTCGTGGTCTCGAAAGTGTCGGAATACCTGAACTCGAAACCGCCAGTTGCAAGCCGCAACTTAATCTCCACTAATACAGTTGAGAATTCGCTTGGTGACCCTCCCGGTGCGGGGTAATGATATCGCATATTACGTCGTTCGGCCCGTGTTGCTTGCCCGGGATTGTTCGTTTCGTGTGCGCCCGTGCTCTGCCCGCAACCCGTGTCCTTGCGGCCCAGGCGAGGAGAGGATGCATGGCTTACCTTACCCCCGACACCCCCCGCCGCCGCACGGCGACAATCGGTGCTGTGGCCGCCTTGCATGGCGTGATGGCCGTTGCCCTGCTGAGCGGCTTTGCTGGCGGCGTGGTCAAAGTGATCGAGAAGAAGTCCATGCTGGCATGGACTTACGTCGATCCGCCAAAGCCCGCGCCTAGGGTCACGCCCACCGCCGCGCCTGCGGACAGCAAGCGCAAGGCTGAAACGAAGATCGATCTCAGGCCGGCACCCGATCCTTTCCCGATGCCCATTGGCGGGTTCGATCCCGGCCCCATGCCCACTGGCGGCTTTGGCGGCGATACCGGCACGATCATCGGGCCGGTATCGCCGCGCCCGGCCCCAACGGCCAGCTTTACGCCGCGCGGCGCGCGACCGCTGACGGAGCCAAGAGGCTGGGTGTCGGATGCCGACTACCCGGCCAGCGCGCTGCGCAAGGGCGAACAGGGCGTGACCCGCTTCGCGGTCACCATAGGCCCCGATGGGCGCGTGCGCGATTGCACGGTGACCCGCTCCAGCGGCTCGCCCGAACCGGATGCGGTGACTTGCGCCAAAGTGTCGCGGCGCGCCAGGTTTGATCCGGCCAGCGACGAACGCGGCGGGGCGGTCGCGGGCCGCTATGCCAACGCGATCAACTGGCGAATTCCGGAATAGCGGAAAGACCGGATCGGCAGCGCTTGCCAGCCGATCCGGCATTTGCCCTCACACGCCGGTTGCATTGCAGCAATATCGCGGCCTACCATTGCTCTCGATTGGCGTGGAGGTCCCGAAGTTTGCCGTTTACATGCGATCTTGGCGGCGATCGGTACACTTTCCCCGATCTGAAAGCCGTTTTGGCGGCGGCAAGCCCCGCGCGGTCGGGCGACGAGCTGGCGGGGCTCGCCGCTACCAGCGCGACGCAGCGGGTGGCCGCACGCAGCGTGCTTGCGGACCTGCCACTGCAGGTGTTCTTGGCAGACGCGCTGGTTCCCTACGAGGCGGACGAAGTCACGCGCCTGATCATCGACAGCCACGATGCGGCCGCCTTCGCCCCCATCGCGCATCTCACAGTCGGCAGTTTTCGCGACTGGCTACTGAGCGAGGCGACCGGCAGCGCCGAACTGGCTGCCGCCGCGCGCGGGATCACGCCGGAAATGGCGGCGGCCGTCTCCAAACTGATGCGCGCGCAGGATCTGATCGCGGTCGCACGCAAGGTCGGGGTCGTGACCGCGTTCCGTAGCACTATCGGCCTAGCCGGCCGGCTATCCACCCGGCTCCAGCCCAACCACCCCTCCGACGATCCGCGCGGGATTGCAGCTGCCGTGCTTGACGGGCTGCTCTACGGCGTGGGCGATGCGGTGATCGGCATCAATCCGGCGACCGACAGCGTGCCCGCCGCCACCGCGCTCATTCACATGCTCGATGAACTGCGCGAGCGCTATGCCATCCCGACGCAGACCTGTGTGCTCACCCATGTGACCAACGCGCTGACAATCATGGAGCGCGGCGCGCCGGTCGATCTGGTGTTCCAGTCCATCGCCGGGAGCGAGGCGGCCAATGCCGGGTTCGGCATCGATCTGGCGGTGCTGCGCGAAGCCCATGCCGCCGCGCTGGCGCTGGGGCGCGGCACGATTGGCCGGAACGTGATGTACTTCGAGACAGGCCAGGGCTCGGCGCTTTCGGCGAATGCGCATCACGGCGTCGATCAGCAGACGATGGAAGCGCGTGCCTATGGCGTTGCGCGCGCGTTCGATCCGCTGCTGGTCAACACCGTGGTTGGTTTCATTGGCCCCGAATATCTCTACGACGCCAAGCAGATCATTCGCGCCGGGCTTGAGGATCACTTCTGCGGCAAGCTGCTTGGCCTGCCGATGGGCTGTGACGTGTGCTACACCAACCACGCCGAAGCCGATCAGGACGACATGGACAGCCTGATGACGCTACTCACCGTGGCGGGCTGCAACTTCCTGATCTGCGTTCCGGGCAGCGACGACGTGATGCTCTCGTACCAGAGCCTCTCCTATCACGATGCACTCTATCTGCGCTCGGCGATGGGTGTGCGCGCCGCGCCGGAATTCGAGGCATGGCTCGCCGAAACCGGCATCGCCGCGCCCGATGGCACGATGCGCGCGCTGGCGGATGGTGCATCGCCGTTCGTGCGCCAGATCGCGGAAAACCTGTCATGAGTGCAGTGACAACCAGCGAACTGTGGGCACGTCTGCGCCAGACCACGCCGGCGCGGATTGGGCTGGGGCGCGTGGGCCATGCGCTGCCACTGGGTGAAGTGCTGCAGTTCCAGCTCGCCCACGCCCGCGCGCGCGATGCGGTCCATGCCGCGCTGGATGTCACGGCGTTGGCCGCAGAGCTTGAACCTACACCCGTGCTGCAAGTGGAGAGCGCCGCGCCCGACAGGGCAACCTATCTGCGCCGCCCGGATCTTGGCCGCCGCCTGTCGGACCGCTCCGCCGCGCTGCTGGCGCAGGCGGGTGGGCGCTGCGATGTGGTGTTCGTGATCGGCGACGGGCTTTCGGCCACGGGTGTGCAAGCAGGCGCGGCGCGGCTGCTGCGGGCCTGTGCAACAGAGCTTGTCGGGCTGCAGATCGGCCCCGTGGTCATCGCGCGACAGGCCCGCGTCGCGCTGGGCGATCCGGTGGGCGAGGCGCTGAGCGCGCGGGTCTGCGTGATGATTATCGGCGAGCGCCCCGGCCTCAGCGTGCCGGACAGCCTCGGCATCTACCTTACCTTCGGCCCTCGCCCCGGCCGCAGCGATGCGGAGCGCAACTGCATCTCCAACATCCATGGCGCGGGCGGGCTTTCGCCGCAGGAGGCAGCGGCCACGCTCGGCTGGCTGCTGCGCGAGGCGCTGCGGCGCCAGCTTTCGGGCGTCGATCTCAAGGACGATCAGGCCCCCAGCCTGCTTCCGCCAATTCAGGAAACCAATCCGCAATGAGCACGCCGGTATGAGCACACCACCAGTCCAGCTGCAGCAAAAGCTGGGCGCGTTCCACCTTTGGGCCATCGCCGTGGGGCTCGTGATCTCGGGTGAGTACTTCGGCTGGAGCTATGGGTGGGCAAGCGCAGGCACGCTAGGCTTTCTGGTGGCGACGGTGGCGGTGGCGGCCATGTACATCGCTTTTATCTTCTCGTTCACCGAGCTGACCACGGCGATCCCCAACGCGGGCGGTCCGTTTGCCTATGGCCTGCGGGCCTTTGGCCCGGTGGGCGGCGCGGTGGCGGGCTTTGCCACGCTGGTCGAATTCCTGTTCGCGCCCCCCGCGATTGCGCTCGCCATCGGGGCCTATCTGCATCTGCAATACCCGGGGTTGGACCCCAAGCATGCAGCGCTGGGGGCCTATGGCGTGTTCATGGCGCTCAACATCGCGGGGGTGCATATCGCCGCCAGTTTCGAGCTGGTCGTCACCCTGCTCGCTGTGGGCGAGCTGTTGGTGTTCATGGCCGTGGTGCTGCCCGCGTTCAGCTGGTCGAACTTCATGGCGCACGGGTGGGCCGGGCAGGATCAGTTCAGCATGGCGGCCGTGGGCGGGATCTTTGCGGCACTGCCGTTCGCGATCTGGTTCTTTCTGGCGATCGAGGGCGTGGCCATGGCCGCCGAGGAAGCGAAGGAACCGCGCCGGACGATCCCGATTGCCTATATTTCAGGCATCCTCACGCTGACCGTGCTCGCGTTCGGCGTGATGCTGTTTGCCGGCGGATCGGGCAACTGGGCCGAGCTTTCCGGTCTCAACGATCCCCTGCCGCAGGCGATGAAGCGGGTGGTCGGCGCATCCAGCGGATGGCTGTACATGCTGGTGTGGCTCGGCCTGTTCGGGCTGGTCGCCTCGTTCCACGGGATCATCATGGGCTATGCGCGGCAGATCTTCGCGCTCGGCCGCGCGGGCTATCTGCCATCCGTGTTCGCGCAGCTGCATCCCCGCTTCAAGACCCCGCATGTGGCGACGCTGGCAGGCGGCGTGGTGGGCATTGCCACGATCTACAGCGACGCCTTCGTGCAGATTGCGGGCCAATCGCTGACCGCCAGCGTGGTCACGCTTTCGGCCTTCGGCGCACTCACGATGTACATCGTCTCGATGGCTGCACTGTTCCGCCTGCGCCGCAGCGAGCCGGGCCTGGCCCGCCCCTTTCGCGCGCCGCTTTATCCATTCGTTCCCGCATTTGCGCTGGGCATGGCGAGCCTTGCGCTGCTGACGATGGTCTACAACAATCGCGAGCTGGCGGGCGTGTTCGCCGGTCTGATGGCCGTTCTGGTGGGAAGCGCGCTGCTGTTTCGCCGCAAGGGCGCTACCTGACCGCAGCGGCCAGAGTTACGGCGCTATCGGCAGGGAACTGGTGCTTTCGAAAAGATTCGAACTTTGCCGCGCAATTGACAGCAAGCGATGCT
>CANEVG010000223.1 GCA_947442095.1 Sphingomonadaceae bacterium | reverse complement strand
GCTGGGGCAACAGGTACAGCCGACTGGGCAATGTCGTGGTCTGTGCCAGACGACGCATCGCCCTGCATGTGATCTCCTAATCCCATATAGCTTCCGCCGTCCTCAGCCACGGCGCGGCTTGCGTCGTCCATTGTCGTTCCGGGTTATCCCTGGATTGTATGCGATCCGGAGGATAGGCATCATCGGAACGCGACAAAAGTCAATGACTTTACGATCCGCGCGGCATCAGCCGAAGACTTGGTGCGACAAGATCAATCGCAATCAATCCCATGCGCGGTGGCCCACGTCGCGATCGCAGTTCGCATGTCGGCAGGTGGCTGTGCCAGCCAGCCATCCATTGCCGAACGAATTGCCGATATTTCAACCTTACGGACCAGTTCCTTCACTGGGCCGACTGCGGCCGGAGTGATCGACAGGCGGGTTATGCCGATCCCCAGCAGCGCCAGAGCCTCCAGGCGCCGGCCACCCATCTCGCCGCAGACCGTCAGATCGGTGCCGAACGGAGAAACAGAAACAACCACACGACGCAGGAACCGAAGGATCGCAGGGGATAGCCAATCATAGCGTTCGGCCAGCTTGGGATGGGCGCGATCTGCGGCAAACAGGAATTGGGTGAGGTCGTTGGTGCCGATCGAGAGGAACGACAGCCGCGGTGCCAGCAGATCAAGGCATTCAGCGAGCGCGGGCACTTCCAGCATGGCCCCATAGCGAATGGCATCGGGTAAAAGCTTCTTCTGCCGCTTCAGGAATGCCAGCTGGCTTTCGAACACGGCTTGCGCCGCATCGAACTCCCAAGGTTCGGTGACCATCGGGAACATCACGTTGAGTGTGCGCCCGCCCGCTGCCTCAAGCAAGGCGCGCGCCTGCACCTTCAGCAGTCCATCACGCTCCAGCGCCACGCGCAGGGCGCGCCAGCCCATCGCCGGGTTTTCCTCGTTCTCGCCACCATTGTGGCGCAAGTAGGGAAGTACCTTGTCTCCGCCGATGTCGACCGTGCGAAACACAACAGGCCGATCCCCAGCTGCGTCCAGCACATCACGATAAAGCCTAGTCTGCCGCTCGCGGGCGGGTAGCGTTGCCGACACGAGGAACTGGAACTCGGTGCGGAACAGACCGATGCCATCGGCTCCGGTGAGGTTCAGCATGGGCATGTCGTCGCGCAGCCCAGCATTCATCATGACCCGGACACGCTGCCCGTCACGCGAGACGGGCTCGACATCGCGCATTGCGGCATAATGGGCCTGCCGCTCACGATTGCGGGCAAAGCGGGCCTCGAACGCTTCGACCAGCGTGGGTGCTGGGCGGACGTCGACGATGCCGCGATCGCCATCCAGCAGCAATTGGTCGCCTTCGCGCACCTTGCCGCGCAGCGCACGCATCCGGCCCACGACCGGAACCCCCATGGCGCGGGCCACGATCACCACATGCGCGGTGAGCGATCCTTCCTCGAGAATCACCCCCTTGAGCCGGCGGCGATCGTACTCCAGCAATTCGGCCGGGCCAAGGTTGCGGGCGACCAGAATGGCGTCGCCCTTTAGGCCAAGGCTTGCCGCCGTGCCAAGCTGGCCGGAAACGGTTCGCAGGAGCCGGTTCGAAAGATCCTCCAGATCGTGCATGCGATCGGCCAGCAAAGGATCATCGATTTGCCGCATGCGCATCCGCGTGCGCTGCTGCACGCGTTCGATCGCTGCCTCGGCGGTCAGGCCTGAATCGATAGCTTCGTTGATCCGGCGGCTCCAGCCTTCGTCGTAGGCAAACATGCGATACGTCTCGAGCACTTCCTCGTGCTCGCCGCCCATGCCGAACTCTGCCTGGCTGGCCATACGGTCGATCTGTTCGCGCATCTTGTCAAACGCCAGATAGACGCGCTGGCGTTCGGCTTCGGTATCCTCCGCAACGACATGCTCGATCGTGATGCGCGGTTGATGAAACACCGCAACACCGCTGGCGAGCCCCTTGACCAAAGTCAGCCCCTGAATGCGGTCGTGCCCAGTAAGGTGGGCATCAGCGCCTAGCGCGTCTTCCTCGTCGATCAGATCAGCATTGGCGATCAGTTCGGAAAGCACCATCGCCACGGTCTGCAGCGCTTCGATCTCCACCTCTTCATAGCGTCGCGGTTCGACATGCTGCACGCCCAACACGCCCACTGCCCTCGCTCGGCGGACAATCGGCACGCCGGCGAAGGAGTGGAAGCGTTCCTCACCAGTTTCGGGAAAGAACGCGAAATCGGGATGGGAGGCTGCTTCGGCGAGATTGAGCGTCTCGATGTTGGAAGCAATCGTGCCAACCAACCCCTCACCCACTGCCATTCGCGTGACGTGGACAGCGGCCTGATTCAGCCCGCGCGTGGCGAACAGTTCGAGCATGCCCTCGCGCAGCAGGTAGATTGAGCAAACCTCGCTATCGAGCTTTTCGCCAATGACATCGACGATGCGGTTGAGCTTGGCCTGCGCACCCGAACGCGAGGCCATAACCTCGTGCAGCGAGGTCAGGATCGCGCGGGCGGCGGCAGCGGCTGTGATCATGACCATGGGCGTAGCGCAGACCGGACACTTTGCAAACCGCAGCGCTCTTTAGCCACATGAATTCGTATTCGCCCGAAAACCGGCGCTCGTAGGGGCTGCCGGTCCTGTGATCGGCGGTTCCTGCAAGTGCGCTGCGGCAGGTCGGCCGGATTGGCGCCGCCGACCTTGCCGCAGGCTTTCACCGCAGAACTTTCAATGAACCAGCTGGAATTGTGCCAGTTCCTCCTTGATCCGAAGCTTGCGGCGCTTGAGCTCCATGATCAGCACGCCGTTGGGAGAAGGGCGTGCCAATTCCTCGGCAATACGCCGTTCCAGACCAGCGTGTTTGGCTTCAAGGGCGCTGATATGCGACAGTTCCATGCGGTAACCTCCTCAGGAGACCAACCCTTCAGCCGCTCCGGCGGCGGGATAGTCGCCGGAGGATTTGGCCGAAGAGGAAGCGCCGGCATGAATGTGTCGGCCTCGACTCATCCGAGCGGGCGCGTTGTCATGCTCCCACAATCTACGTATCTTGCAACCCTAACTGCGCTGGAGCGCGCCCTTTGCGGGTTTGTCCGTATGCAGGTGCAAAGAAGGCCTTTACGAGCGACAGGCAGCCGTGTTTCGGATGCTGCTGGCCCGACTGTCATGGGCCTGCGCTGCTTTGGGGAGTGTCCGGGTTGACCGAAGACGAAATGCGCAAGCGCCTTGAGACGCTGCGGATTGAACATCGCGATCTTGATGCTGCGATCGATGCCCTGTCGGGTCTGGCGTCGGGCACGGGCGCGCACGATCAATTGCAGGTGGCACGGCTCAAAAAGCGGAAGTTGCGGCTGAAGGATCAGATCACCCTGCTCGAAGACTACCTGATTCCGGATATAATCGCCTGATTACAGTTTTTTGGTCGTAGCGGCGTTGGCCTGGCACGGGCCTGCGCATCGTATCGTTCCGGCACAGTTCAAAAACGTGGTGAACGAGAGCGGCCCCCCGTGTTGAGCGCGGGGCGAGGATAAGCCTATGCGCGGTCCATGGCCCTAATGCCCAACCTCAACCCGCGCATCATCGAGGCGCTTTATGCCGAGGCCCTCGCTCTTTCGGACGAGGCGCGCTCGGTCTTCGACCGCTTGCGCCAAGGCCATTATCGCAATGCTCTGGTCGGCGCCAACGACGATCCAGAAGCCGATTTGGCGCATGTGCAGCTCAGCTGTGAGGCTCTGCGCACCACAACGCGCGTTATGCATTGCCTGGCCTGGTTGCTGAACCAGCGCGCCTTTTTCGCCGGAGAACTCAGTGAATTGCAGCTGCGCCGGCATGGCCGACTGATCGCCAACTTTCCCTTGAGTGATCCTCTGCAAGTCCTTGCCCTGCCGGAAGAAGCGCAGCGCTGCGTGCAAGACAGCGAACGGCTCTATGCCCGCATCCAGCGTTTGGAACGCGCGTGGCGCGGCGAAAGGGAAGATCCCGGCAGCAGCGCCATCGAGCGCCTAAGGCAGAGACTGTCCGCAGCAGTCCCCGCCGGGCTCTGAAGGAAGCGCGCGTACCCTGTTCGAAGCGAGTGCGTAGAGATTGCACGAGGGGAGGAAAATCCCCATAGTATCAGCATGGCTTCATCCAATTCCGCCCCCGGCGCTTCGATCCCGGATCCTTCTGAATGGAATACAGGGCTTGCGGTCGAAATCGAGCCGCTGGTGCGGCGCTTGCTTGCGCCCAATCCCTCACCGTTCACCTTCAATGGCACACAGACCTACCTCGTCGGCAGAGGGCAGGATGTCGCCGTGATTGATCCGGGTCCTGCCGGCACCGGCGTTGCAGGGCATGCTGACACGAACGGCAATGGCCATGTCGAGGCGATCCTGAAAGCGACCGCAGGCCAGCGCATCGCAGCCATCATGTGCACGCACACCCACCGCGATCACAGCCCGGCGGCAGGCCCGCTGCAGGCGGCCACCGGCGCGCCGATTATCGGTTGCGCCGCGCTGACGATCGACGACAGCGGCGCCGGAACGGGCGTACGCGCCGATGCCGAGTTCGATCCGCTCTACGCGCCCGACCGGGTCCTGAATGACGGCGAGCGGCTGACCGGGGACGGATGGACGCTCGAAGGCGTCACCACACCTGGCCACACCAGCAACCACGTGTGTTTTGCCCTCCTCGAAAGCGGCGCGCTGTTTACCGGCGATCACGTGATGGGCTGGTCGACCACCGTTGTATCGCCGCCCGACGGCGACATGGCAGCCTATATGCACTCACTGGCAAAGCTGCAGGCGCGCGAGGACTTGGTCTATTACCCCGCTCACGGACCGGCGGTGACCAAACCGCAGCAGTTGGTGCGCGGGATGATCGGCCACCGCCGCCAGCGTGAGGCACAGATCCTGCGCGTGCTGGGCGAAGGGTCTGCGACAATTCCCGAAATGGTAGCCCAGATGTACAAGGGGCTTGATCCGCGGCTCACCGGCGCGGCCGGGCGATCGGTGCTCGCACATCTACTCGACCTCGAAACGCAGGGCCGAATCATGCGCGGACCAGACGCACCGGAACAGCCATGGACCTTGATCGCCTGAGACCAGCGCAAGCCTCGGCGCCGCAACGGAGCTTGCGGCTGGCCGTCCTGCCATGGCTGCTCTTTTTGGCCGCAGCGGCGCTCGCAGTCTGGCTGGGCTGGCAGTTATGGCGACCAGAACCAATCGGCGATCCGCTAGCCACCAGTCTGGTCGCATTCGACAAGCAGGATCGGCTCACCGTGTTCAGCGCCGAACTCGCCCCCGTTGTGGCCAGCGATGACAGCCGTCTGTTCGGCCTCGTCACTTCGCGGCAGGTCGCGGTGATACCCGCAAGGGTCGACTATGCTATCGATCTCGGCAAGGTCGGGCGCGACCGCATGCGCTGGGACGCGGCGGGCAAGACGCTGACGGTCCGGCTGCCCGCGCTCGAGGTCACCCGGCCCAATCTCGACGAAGCGAGAGCACAGTATCTGCGCGAGGGCGTGTGGATCACGCGCGCCGCGCAGGACAAGCTGACCCGCGACAACACCAAGCTCGCCGAGCGGCTGGCTGTGGAGCAGGCGACCAATCCGGTACTGATGGCTCTTGCCCGGTCCGCCGCGAAGGACGCAATCCGCCAGAATCTGGCTATCCCCCTGCAAGTGGCCGGTTTCGGCGATGTGAAGCTTGCGGTATCGATCGATGGCGAGGCAGCCAAGCCGTAGATCGGGACCCGATAGCGGGCGTATCTGCCGGACAGTGTTTACCAGACATTGGTCGGGGTATCCGACCTATGAACATGACTGCGGGACGGCCGAGCCCGTCCTCTCTTGCCGACCAACGCTTCTTCACGCGGCTGGCCCTGGCGCTTGCTGCTTTCTATCGTGTCCGCAGTTGCGCTATGGGCGCTGCGCGGCTTTACCGCGCCGCTGAAAACCCCGATCTGGATTGATATTCATGGCATCGCCATGCCAAGCTGGCTTGCCCTGATCATCATGCAGAACACGCTGGCAGAACCCGGCAATCTGGCGCTGCACCGGCAGCTCGGCTGGTCCAGCCTGGTTCTCGTGTCAGCTCTCGTGGTCCTTGGCGTCATCTCCGGACGCATGCGCTTGCCCTGCACCGCGTGCCGCCGTTTTTCACCGACGCGTATTTCCGGTCACTCACCCAGGTCGAGGCGATGGCCTTTGGCAGCATGGTTGCAGTCGCCATCGCGATGCGCCGACAAATGCAAT